>NZ_JBHWUI010000142.1:0-21067 GCF_042737525.1 Kitasatospora sp. NPDC059973
GCCCACACCCCTGTCGGGGGCGTGGGCCGGGGCGGGTGTGTGGGTAGCGGCCTCAGGCCCGGGGACGCGGCCGCGCCGCCCTCCGGCCGGTGACGGCCGGTGATGGCCGGTGATGGCCGGTGATGGCCGGAGGGCGGTGCGAGGGGGCCGGTCCGTCAGGTGGCGATGGTGGCGACGGGCTCCAGGCCGTAGGTCCGGGCGTAGCCGTTCTCGGTGCCGACGAGAAGGTCGACGACCTCGAAGTAGCGGTCCCAGAACGGGGTTTCGCGCAGTGCGTCGATGAGCAGCTGGTAGGCGTGGTGGCTGTCGGCCTCCCACACCCAGACGTCGGTGACGCGCGCGGAGTAGAACTCCGTGTCGTAGAAGCGTGACCGGACACCGGTGGTCCTGGCCTCGATCGCGGGCAGGACCTGGGTGGTGAAGGCCTCGACGCGTTGCGGGACGGTCAGCGCGAGCCACTCGGGGGTGGTCTTGACGAGCATGAACGCCGTGACCGGCGGTTCGGTGACTTCAGCGGACATCGGGGTGCCTCCAGAGCGGCAGGTGGTCTCGGTGCGTCGCGCCACCGGGTGTCCCAACGGCGGACGGTGCGGCCTCGGGAGAGGCCGGCGGGGCCTCAGGAGAGGACGGCGGGCTTGAGGGTCCGGGCGCACCACTGCTCGAAGCCGGTGGGGGAGGCGGTGTCCGGAGTACGGACGACACCGGCGTCCAGGCCCTCGTCCTTGGCCCGCTTCATGTCGACGATGCCCCGGACGAACGCCTCGTTGAGGCCGTAGTGGACGAGGGTGGTGTACAGGTCGTCGAAGGCCTGGCGCTCGTAGCGGACCGGGCGGCCGAACTGCTCGGTCATGATGCGGGCCAGGTCGTTGGGGGACAGGTCCTGCGGGCCGAGGACGGGCACGCTGCCGCTGCCGGCCCACGAGCGGTCCAGCAGCAGACCGGCGGCGACGGCCGCGATGTCCGCGGCGGCGACCAACGGGGCCTTCCGGTCGGCGTCGACGACGTCGGTGAAGACGCCGGTCTCGCGGATCGAGTCGGCCTCCTCCAGCAGGTTCTCGAAGAAGGACGGGTTGGCCAGGGCCCGGTAGGCGACGCCGCTGTGGGCGATGAGGTCGTCCAGCGCGAGCGAGGCGGTGACCAGGCCGGCTCGGTCGGCGAGCGGGGTGCCGCGGCCGAGCGCCGAGACGCCCACCACATGGCCGACGCCGTGGTCGGCGAGCGCCCGCACGGCGGGTCCGCTGAAGCCGCTGTAGGCGTCGGACGGGGTCAGGGAGGCGTCCGGCGGGGCGAGCCAGAAGACGGCGTCCGCGCCCCGGAAGGCCCGGTCGACGACCTCGGCGTCGCCGTGCGAGCCGACGATCACCTCCACGCGTCCGCGCGCCGCGTCCGGAAGCCGGGCGGGGTCGCGCACGACGACGCGCAGTTCCTCGCCCGCGGCGGGGGCGGACTCCAGGAGCCGGGACAGCAGCGGACGGCCGATGTTGCCGGTGGGAGCGGTAATGACGATCATGAAAACCTCGTGGGTCGTGCCGGTCGGTACGCCCCCATCCTGCTGAGCACACCAGTGCTGCCACAATGGGAACTTCGGCACGCAATCATTGACTGAAATGGAATGATGCTGGTGAGCAGCCCGGATCCGGTCCTCGACGCCAATCTCGCCGTCGCGTTGGACGCCCTGCTGGCCGAGCACAGCGTGACCCGCGCCGCCGCCCGGCTGCACACCTCGCCCGCCGCCATGAGCCGCACGCTGGCCCGCCTGCGCCGCACGCTGCAGGATCCCCTGCTGGTCCGGGCCGGCCAGACCATGGTCCCCACCCCGCGCGCCCAGGCCCTGCGCGAGGAGGCCGCGGCCGTGGTGCAGCGCCTCGGAGCCCTGCTCAGCCCCGGGACCGGTGTCGACCCCGCGACCCTGCGCACCACCTTCACCCTCCAGGCGGCCGACCTGGTCGGCGCGGCCCTGGCCCCCGGGCTGCTGCGCCTGGCCGAGCGGGAGGCGCCGGGAGTCTCGTTCCGGCTCCTGGCCGAGGAGTTGGAGGCCGGCCCGGCCCTTCGCGACGGCCGGATCGACCTGGAGGTCGGGTCCATCGACCACGTGGACCCCGAGACCAGGGTCGAGGAACTGGTGGGCCTGCGAATGGTCGCGGCCGTCCGGCCCGGCCATCCGCTGACCGAAGGACCCCTGACCGCGGCTCGGCTCGCCGCCGCCCCGCACGTCGCGGTCAGCCGCCGGGGCCGGTTCACCGGCCCCCTCGACACCGCCCTGGCCGAGCAGGACCTCCAGCGGCGGGTCGGCGTCGTCCTCCCCAGCCACCTGGCCGCCATGACCCTCGCCGCCCGCAGTGACGTCGTCTGCCTCGTACCGGCCGCACTCCCCGGTGCCGCGCCCTCGCCCCTCACCGACGACGCGCTCGCCCTCGGACTGCGCCTGCTGGACATCCCGCTGGCACTGCCGCCCGTGACGATCGGCATGGCGTGGCACCCGCGCCACGCGGCCGACCGGGCCCACCACTGGCTGCGCGACGCCGTCCGCCGGACCTTGGGCCCACCCGGGGACCCCGCTGCCACCTGAGAGGCCGTCGGCCGTCCGCGTCGGCGATCGGCGGCCGGGGGGCCGCGCCGCCCCGGCCACGCCCGACGCATGGCAGCCGGGCAGGGCGGGCCCAGGGCCGCCGCCGGGGGGGGATGGCGACGGCCCTGGGAACCGCACGGGCGTCGCGCGCTGATCCCGACCGGCCCGGGGGGATGGCCCGGTCGGGAGGTACGACGCCCTGACGCCCTTCTGACCCCGATCACGTCGGGCAAACCCCGTCGGCCGACCGAGTTAGACACCGCTCCGCCACGGTCCGGCCGGCGTCCTGCCCCCCGCGCCGGGGGCCGTCGTCGGCGCACGGTCCGCTTCGGCGCCCGGCGGTCCGGTGCGGATCCCGGCCCGCGACTTCGGCGGCGTCGGCATCAACGGTCCTTAGCCGCACGCTGGACACGCCGGTCGGTCGCTCCGGGGCCGCAGCATTCCGGACCAGTACGATCGGCGCCGGTGAAGCGGTGCGGGGCGGAGCCACGGACGGCGCCCGCCGAGGACCCGCCTCCGTCGCCGGAGCCGCGCGCGAAACCAGTGCACGGCGCGCCCGCCGGTCGAGCCGTTCCGCGCCGCTTCGGGGCGTGGCCTCGCCCTTCGCGCGGACCGCCCCAAGCCCCTGTCGTCCGCCCGCGCCCCTGGGAAGGAATCCGCCATGACCTACGCCGTGGACTTCGGCACCGTATCGACCGTCGGTCTGGAGTCGTCGCCCGTTGCGGACGCACTCGCCGGCCTGCGGGCGAACGAGGCCCGCTACTTCAAGAACAAGTACGACCACGTCTTCACCGTGGAACCCGCGGACCAGGCCGCGGAGGTCGTCGACTGGGTGCACCGGATCCTGCGGGAGGAACGCGAGATCGTCATCGCGTCCAGGCCCCTGGAGGCCACGTCCTTCCAGGTCGAGGACATCCGGATGGCCTACGTCTTCTACGAGAGCGGACTGTCGGTCAACGTGATGTACACCGTCGACGACGCCAGGAAGCGAGCGGTCGGGTTCAAGCTCTCGGACGGGATGGACGTCCCGGAGGAGCTCGCCCAGCGATTCAAGTTCGCCCGCCAGAAGTCGAAGCTCGCCGGGACGATCCGCGGATCGTACTTCGTCATCAAGAACGAGTACTGAGCCGGCGCCCGAGCCGGAAAGGGAGCTTGCGGAACCCGACACGGGCCGGAGGCCTGCCGCTGTCGGCGCACCTCGTGAGCGGCGGTCGCCGGACCTGCCCGGCGGCCGCCGCCGGCGTCGCCGGTGCGGGGCCCCGGGGAGCTATGCGGACCGCGAAGCGCTGTGCCGGGGGCAGGCGCAGGGCGGCCAGGTGCTCTTGGCGAGCGGCACCGGGGCCACGGGCGCGTACTCCTCCCGCCGCTCGACGGCGTCCAGCGGTCGCCCGTCGGCGTCCACCCGGTACGTGCGGATCCACATCCGCCCCGTCGTCCGGCCGGACCTGGCCGTGGGCCTCCCGCCGCGGACCGGGCCGTCGCCGGTACTGCTGACCATGGAACCCTCCTCTGACCGCCTCGGCCTTGAGTTCAACAAGTGGACGAACAAACTGTGCGATTGGCCTCTGCTTCCTTGAAGGTACGCCAGGGCCCGCCGATTCCGAAGGATTCCGCAGCACCTTCTCAGTCGATCATTCGACTCATGAAGCAAGCCGCCGCCGAGGGTGATGGAGCGAGTACGGCAGGTGAGAGCGCGGCCCGGCTGCCGCGCCGGGCGGGGGCGGTCGGGTGGGCCGCGGTACCCGGTCGCGGCCCACCCCGGCGGCTGTCAGGAGGTGCGGACGAGGGTGTCGTCCACGGTGAAGGTGGTCTGGAGCGAAGGGTCCTCGGTACCGGTGAACGTGATCGTCACGGTCCGGCCGGCGAACGCGGACAGGTCGTAGCCGCGCAGGGTGTAGCCGGGAGCGGCGTCGAGGTTGCTGAAGGCGGCCAGCGTGGTGCCGTCGGCCGACACCGTCAGCCTGTCGTACGCGGTCGCCCCGGACTCGGCGGTGCCGATGTGCAGGTAGAAGCCGAGGGTGGCACGGCAGCCGGCCGCGAGGGCGACCGACTGGGACAGCGTGTCGGTGTGGGACGACCCGTAGCCGTCGAGCCAGGCCTTCCAGCCGCCGCTGTGGGCGGGCTCCCGACCGGCGTTGTCGACGACGCCGGCGGTCGTGGTCCAGGGCGCGGCACTGCCGGTCTCGAAGCCTGGATTGCCGAGCAGCTGGATGCCGGTACAGCTGTCGCCGGTGCCGGTGGCCGTCCACCCGGAGTAGGCCGGTCCGGACGCGTCGGAGGTGGCGGCCGCTGCGCCGGGCGGGGCGACGGCGAGCAGGCCGGTGGCCGCCACGGCGAGCGCGGGCAGGACGGCGAGGAGTCCGCGCGGCCGCGACGGACGCGCGCTGCGGGGGGAGTGGTGGCGCAAAGGTCGACCCTCCGTGGGGCGAGGGCGCGGCCGGTGCCGGCGGGGGTGCGCGCCGGTACGGGCTCGGGCCCGTGCTGACGGTACTCGGCATGTGCGGGCCGGCCCCGGCGGTCGGCCGCGGGCCGGCTGGTGCGGCGCGCTGTACGGGGAGTCCGGGGCGCCCTGAGTCCGAGGGGGCACCTCTCACTGTCGGGGCCGTGACATGCGTGCGGGATGTCGGCGGACCCACCACCTGCTGAAGTGACCATGACGTTACTGACGGGCCGTCGGATTCCTCAAGGAGCTGCGCACAGCCTTTACCGCGCCTTGCCCATCACTTGCCCGACGGATGGGACGGGTTCGTCCGGCCGGCCGGAGCGGAGCCCGGCCGGTGTGCTCCCCGTCCCCGAATCGGCATCGCGGCAGCCGGGTTGGGGTTAGCCTGTCGATATGGTTGCAAACTACAAAGAAGAAGTGGCCATGTACGACGCGGAGTTCGTCAGCGCCCCCGCGCTGATCCTCCGGTCCCTCGCCCGCGACCCCGATCGGCCGGCCGTCACCACCGCCGACGGTGCCACGATCACCGCGGGCGAACTGGTCGACGCCACCTACCGCCTGGCCCAGGAACTCCTCGCCCGGGGCGTCACCCGGGGCTCCACCGTCTCGCTGCTCACCGGCAACACACCCGAGGCGCTCAGCGCCCGTTACGCCGCCGGACTCGCCGGCGCCCGGCTGGTCAACCTGTACGACGGCATGAGCGCCCTGGTGCTCGCCGAGATCGTCACGAGCGTCGACACCGCCGTCCTCCTCGTGGATGCCGAACGGTACGCGACCGCACCCGAGTTGCTCGCCCTGGTCGACGTACCGACCGTGCTGACCCTGGGCCCCGGCCCGGAGGCGGTTGGCGGGGACGCGATCGGTGAGGACGTGATCGCCGCCGCCGCCCGCCGGCCCGCCGAGCCCCCGGCCGTGCGGGTCGGCCCGGACGACGACCTGGGCATCCGGCACACCGGTGGTACCACGGGCATCCCGAAGGGCATCCTCAGCCTGCACGGCCCCTACCGCAGGGTCTTCGACGTCCCGTTCGGCCCGCAGGGTGACAAGCGCCGCCTCCTGGCGGCCACCTCGCTGGCCCATCTCGCGGGCGTGCTGGCCGATCTGACGCTGTACCACGGCGGTTCGGTGTTCCTGCAGCGCTCCTTCGACCCCGGGGAGGTGCTGGCCGCCGTCGAGCGCGAACGCATCACCGATCTGTGGGTCCTGCCACCGCTGCTCTACCGGCTGCTGGACCACCCGGCGATCACCGGCACCGACCTGTCCAGCCTGGAGCGGATCCTGTACGGCGGCTGCGTCGCCTCACCGACCCGGGTCCGCGAGGCGATCAAGGTGTTCGGGCCGATCCTGGCGAGCGGCTACGGGATGTCGGAGGCGCAGAACATCGCCACCCTCGGCCCGCACGAGCACGACCGGGTCGGGCACGGCGGCCGGCTCTCCGTCGGCCGCCCCCTCCCGGGCGTCGAGGTGGCGATCCGCTCCGGCGACGGCGCCGAGCTGCCGGCCGGTGAGCTGGGCGAGATCCACGTCCGCTCGCGCACCCTCATGGCGGGGTACTGGAAGCGGCCCGACCTCACCGCCGAGGTGCTCCGCGACGGCTGGCTGAACACCGGCGACATCGGCCACCTCGACCAGGACGGCTTCCTCTACCTGGCCGACCGCCTCACCGACAAGATCATCGTGGTCGGCGGGCACGTCTACCCCTCCGAGCTGGAGGACCTGCTCCTCACCCACCCGGCCGTCGCCGAGTGCGTCGTCCTCGGCCTGCGCGACGCCCAGCAGGCCGAACACGTCCACGCCGTGGTCGTCCCCGCCCCGGGGCACCGCCCGGAGCTGGACGAGATCCGGGCCTTCGTCACCGCCCGCCAGGGCCGCATCTACGCCCCGGAGGCCCTGCACCTGGTGCCCGAGATCCCGCTCACCCCCGTGGGCAAGCCGGACAGGAAGCGCCTGCGCGACACCCTCCCGGGCTGACCGGGGGTCCGGGCGTGGCGCTCGCTCCGCACCGGAGGCGAGCGCCACCGGGGCGGTGCCCCCGTCCTCGGGTCCGGCGAGACGATCGAGGGTCGGCGCGGGGTGTCAGCGGGCGCTGCCCGGGTTCCGGTCGTCGTCGGCGCCTTCGAGCATGAGGGTGGTCTCCTCGATGCGGCGGAAGCGGCCGTCGGGGGCGAGTTCGGCGAAGACGTAGACCTCGATGCGGACGACGGAGCCGTCGGCCTTGACGATCTCCATGGTGTGGCGGTCGGCGTACCGGTCGCCGTCGACGAGCTCGTCGTGGACCTCGACGGAGCCGCCGGTCACGACCGTGCGCCGCGCACGCGATTCCCTGGGGGATGAAACGGCCGCCGGGGTTTACCAGTTCGCCCAGGGGAGGTTCCAGCCGCCCAGCCCGTTGTCGGGCGCCACGGTCTTCTCCTTGGTGTTCACGACCGTGACCACGTCGCCGATCAGGGAGTTGTTGAAGAACGACCCCGCGACGGAGGTGTCGCTGCCGCCCTCCACGTCCTTGAGCGAGACGCAGCCGTGGCTGGTGTTCGCCTTGCCGAACGGGTCGCCCTTGTACCAGTAGTTGCCGTGGAGGTAGGTGCCGCTGCTGGTGAGCCGCATCGCGTGCGGGGCGGCGGGGATGTCGTACTCGTCGCCGAGGCCGACCGTCCGGGAGTTCATGTGGGTGACCTTCTCCTTGGACATGATCACCATGGTGCCGCCCCACGAGGGGTGCTTGTCGTCGCCGAGCGTGGCGGGCACGGTGGTGCTCCTGCCGTCCCGGACGGTCGTCAGTGTGTGGGCGGCCGAGTCGGCCGTGGAGACCTGGGAGCGGCCGACGGTGAACGGTTCGTCCTTGTCCACGTCGCCGTAGACGCCGGGCGAGACCTCGACGCTCTTCAGCCGGTAGTGGATCGTCACCTTGGTACCGGGCTTCCAGTAGTCGGCGGGGCGGAAGTCCAGCCGGTCGTCGCCGAACCAGTGCCCCTTCACCTCGGTGCCGTTGTCGGTCTCGAAGGTGATGCCCTTGGCGACGGCGTCCTTGTTCGTGATCTTCTTGCTGAACTCCACCTTGACGATCATGCCCACGCCGTAGGTCTGGCCGTCGGCGATGTTGTCGTTGGTGGAGACCTGCTTGTCGGGCGTGCGGGTGGTGAAGGTGCTCGTGGAGGCGGCCGCGAGGCCGTCGGCGTCCAGCGCCTGGGCGTTCACCGTGTAGGCGGTGCCGGGGGCGAGTGCGGCGGCGGGCTTCCAGCCGGTGCCGTCCGCACTGATCGAGCCGGGGACGGGCTTGCCGTTCTTGTCGGTCACGTCGACGTTGGTGAGCCTGCCGTGGGAGACGGACACCTGGAGGGCGTCCGGTGCGACGCCCCGGGCGCCGTCCTTCGGCGCGACGTCCAGCACGGCGGCCGAGGTCTTGGGCAGGGCCGTGGCCGTGGCCGCCGGCCCGTCGGCGGCGGCGGCGGTGCCCGCTGCCCGGGGGGCCTCGTCGCCCTTGCCCCCGTCGTCGCCGCAGGCCGCGGTCAGCAGCAGGATGCCGCCCATCGTCAGCGCCACCGCGCCGCGGTTGAAACGGTCGCCAGGGCGTATCGCGGTCCGGGGTGCCTGAACAGTGCTCACTTGTGCTCCTCTTCGGTGTTCGCCGGAAGCTTCTCGGCCGCTTCGTCCCAGCCGCAACGGCGGCCGGGCGATCTGGGACGCGGGGACGGCTTTACCGGCTTTGAGCTGGGAGGACGTAACCTTCCTGGGACGCGTCCACGGGACGGCGCAACGGCGCGACCGGCCTCGGGAACCGTGGGACGGTGAGCGGCGTGCTTCTCTTCCGAAGATCGCTTCACGGTGGTCCGGCTGCGGCGGGGCGCCGCAGCGCCGAGTCCGACCGCCGGAAGCGGCCGGAGACCGTACGGCGCGAGCACTGCGGACAGGGAAGAGCGGGGCGGAGGAACGGTGGCGGAGGGGTTGGGGGAGATGGGGGAGCGGGACGAGCTCGCCCGGCTGCTCGGGGAGCTGAAGAGCCGCTCGGGGCTGAGCTACGGGGCGCTGGCGAAGAGGCTGCATCTGAGCACCTCGACGCTCCACCGTTACTGCACCGGCGACGTGGCACCGACGGAGTTCGCCCCGCTGGACCTCCTCGCGCGGCTGTGCAGGGCGACGCCGGAGGAACTCGTCGAGCTGTACCGACTGTGGGTCATCGTCCACGCGGCACGGGGGAGCAGGACGTCACCGGAGTCCGGACCGGCCGATCCGGCGGAGACTCGGACGGAAGCGGCGACCCCGATCGCTCCGGTGGCACCGGTGGCACCGGTGATCTCCGCGACGCCGGTGGCTCCGGTGGTCTCCGCGACGCCGGTGGCCTCGGACCCGGGAGGTGCCGTCGAGGTGGGGCCGGTGGTCGCCGACCGCGTCGGACCGGACCCGGTTCCCGGGGCCGCGCAGCGACTCAGGCGGGTCCGTCGGCGGGGAATCCTGGCCGCGGTGACGGTCACCGCGGTGCTGGCCGCCGTCGGGGCCGTCGCCACGGGGCTGGAGTCGTCCGCGGGCTCCCCGGCCCCGGGCGCCGACGACTCGCCGTCCGCCTCGGCCCCGGTGTCCGCCACGGCCCCGGTCTCCGCCTCCGCCCCTGCCTCCCCGTCCGCCGGAGCGGGTCCGGGCTCGCCGGGGCCGACCGGCGGGTCGGACACGAGCCCCCCGTTCACGGTCTCGGTCCGGCCGTCCGGCCGGGACACCGCCTGCGACCAGTACGTGGTGGACCGCCCGCCGTCCGAGGTCCCCCGCCCGCCCGAGCTGCCGGACGTGGCGGGCTGGGTCTCCCGGGTCGGTGCGGTTCCCGGTCACTACCAGTCGATCGAGGTCGTCGTGCAGGGCACCGGCAAGGACACCGTGGTGCTCTCGAAGCTCAACGTCCGGGTCGTCCGGATCGGGCCTCCCCTCGCCTGGAACGCCTACTCCATGGGCGAGGGCTGCGGCAGCGGAGTCGACGTCCACTCCTACGACCTCGATCTGGACGCGGCCCGCCCGCGGGCGGTGGTGACCGAGGGCAGCACCGGTCTGCCGGTCAAGGTGAGCGAGAACGACCCGGAGGTCATCGAGGTCTCCGCCGAGACCACCTCGCACGAGGTGAGCTGGTACCTCGAACTGGAGTGGTCGAGCGGCGACCGGAAGGGGACGGTCCCGGTCGACCTGGGCCACGGCACGCCGTTTCGCACCAGCGCGGTGAAGGGCCGGCCGCTGTTCGTCTACCCGATCGGCGGGCACGCCTGGGAGCCGAGTCCGTTCCAGCGGTGACGGCGGCCCGGCGCGCCGCGTAACGGCGGGCAGCGGGGAGCCCGAGCCGGCTGGGCATGGGGCCGGGGGTGTGGGGCAGACGGCCGGTGTCCGTTCCGGAACCCCTGGGAGGCGCACATGACCGTGAACCTCGTGCTGTTGCTCGGCCCGCTGGTGCTGGCGGCGATCCTGGCCGCCACGGCTCCGTCCCCGGCTCACCACCACCGGCGGCCACGGGCGGCGGTGGTCCGGGACGACCGGATCCGCAGGCCGAGGCACGCCAGGCCCTCCCGCCGGGGTGGTTCCGCCTGACAGCCGCTCGCTCCGGGGCCTGACGACGGCTCGCTCCGGCGCTCCCCACGTCCAGGGCGGGGTCGTACGCGCCGCGGACGTGGTCGACGCAGGGCGAGTGCCCGGACGAACCGCTGCGTGCGCTCGGACTCGCCGTCTCGGAGCCGTCGCGCGGAGCCGTCCCCGGAGCCGTCGCCGGCCCCGGGGCGGTCGGCCGCGCCCGCTCGGTGCCCCGTCCTCACACGATGGTGAAGATCTGGGTGAGGCCCGTGATCGCGAGGATGCGCAGGGTGTTCTCGGGCACCGCGGTCAGGGTCAGCTCGGCACCGGCGGCCTGCGTGTGGCGGCGGGCGGCGAGGAGGGCGGTGATGCCGCTGGAGTCGCAGAACTCCACGCCGGACAGGTCGATGACCAGGCACTGGCCGGGGCGCAGCGCGAGGTACTCCACGCGTGCGCGCAGGGTGGGAGCGTGTTCGTAGTCGAGGTCGCCGACGACCTGCAGAGCGGGGCCGGTGGGCGCGTCGCGGTGGGTGATGTTCAGTGGGTTCATCGCCGTGGGTTCGTCGTCGGGCGGATGGGGGAGTCGGTGGCGGGGACGCCGAGGGCGAGCAGAGCGGTGTCGTCGTCCAGGCCGTCGCCGAAGCTCTTCAGCAGTGCGGTGAGGGCGCTGATCGTCTCGTCGGGTGCGGTGGGGGCGTGGTCGGCGGCGAACGCGAGCAGGGCGTCGTCGCCGAAGAGGCTTTCCCGGGTCGGGCCGGTGCGGGCCTCGGTGAGGCCGTCGGTGTAGAGGAGGATCGTCTCGCCGGGCGCCAGGGTGGTGCGGGCGGTGGTGAACGGGGCGTCGGGCAGGATGCCGATGAGCAGGCCGCCCGGGGTGGGAAGGTACTCGGTGCTGCCGTCGGCGCGCAGGACGAGGGCAGGGGGGTGTCCGCCGGAGGCGATGCGCACGCCGACGCGGCCGTCGGCGTCGGCGGGTTCGACGACGCCGAAGACGGCGGTGCAGTAGCGCGGGTCGCCCGCGGCGGCGTAGTGCTCGTGCAGGACGGCGTTGAGGGTGGCCAGTGCCATGGCGGGTTCGGGGTCGTGCAGGGCCGCGGCGCGCAGGGTGTAGCGGGTGAGCGAGGTGAGGGAGGCGGCCTGGGGCCCCTTGCCGCACACGTCGCCGAGGAAGAACGCCCAGCGGCCGTCGTCGAGGGGGAACAGGTCGTAGAAGTCGCCGCCGAGCCGGTCGGGGGAGGCGGTGTGGTAGTAGGCGGCGGCCTCCAGCCCCGGTACGGCGGGCAGTGACGAGGGGACGAGGGACTTCTGCAGGACGGTGAGGGCCTCGGCCAACCGCTGCCGGTCGGCCTCGGCCTGCCGCAGGGCGGCTTCGGCCTGCGCCCGTGCGCGCTCGGCCTCGGCGCCGGCCCGCTCGGCCTCCGCCCGGGCCCGCTCCGCCTCCGCCCGGGCCCGCTCCGCCTCGGCGCGGGCCCGCTCGGCGTCCTGGCGGCGGTGCAGGAGTTCGGCCTCGTAGGCGCGGC
The DNA here is from genome assembly GCF_042737525.1 of Kitasatospora sp. NPDC059973. Taxonomy (NCBI): domain Bacteria; kingdom Bacillati; phylum Actinomycetota; class Actinomycetes; order Kitasatosporales; family Streptomycetaceae; genus Kitasatospora; species Kitasatospora sp. NPDC059973. Next base: position 12,071 of record NZ_JBHWUI010000142.1, read on the forward strand.
GGTCGGACGCGTCGAAGACGGTGCTGCGGATCAGCAGCGGCTTCCCGCCGGTGCCGCGCTTGACCACGGAGGACACCAGCACCGGCAGGCGGCCCCTGGCCGCGGTCCTCATCTCCAGCGCGATGCCGTGCAGTTCGCCCTGCATCTGCAGCAGCGGCGCGAAGTGCGTCTCGTGGTACAGCTTTCCGCCGACGGTCAGGAGGTCGGCGAAGCGCATCCGGCCCACCACCTCCGCGCGTTCGAGGCCGAGCCAGTCGAGCAGGGTGGTGTTGATCTTGGCGATGGTGCCGTCCATCAGCGTCGACAGGTAGCCGCAGGGCGCGGACTCGTACAGGTCCTCGGCGCTGTCCTCCAGGAGTGCGCTGAACGCGGCCGTCGTCGCGGCCTGATCGCCGGCTCCCGCCCGCTCCGGTCCGTCACCGGGGCGGGTCATCACCGGCGCTCCTCCAGGAAGGCCAGGATCGCTTCGGCGGTGGCCTCGGGCGCGCTCAGCTGCGGGCAGTGTCCGGTGGCGTCCAGGGTGACCAGGCGCGAGGAGGGGATCGCGGACCGCACGTACGCGCCGACCTCGCGTGGGGCGATCACGTCCTGGGAACACTCCAGGACCAGGGTCGGCACCCGGACGCTCGCGAGGTCCCCGCGGCTGTCGGTGAGGAAGGTGGTCCGGGCGAAGACCCGGGCGATGTCCGGGTCCGTGGCGCAGAAGCTGTTCGTCAGCTCCTGCCCGAGCGCCGGCCGCTCCGGGTTTCCCATGATCACCGGCGCCATGGCGGAGGACCAGCCCAGGTAGTTCGACTCCAGGGAGGTCAGCAGTTCCTCGATGTCCTCCGCGCTGAAGCCGCCCCGGTAGTCCTCCCCGTCGATGTAGCACGGTGAGGGGGCCACCATCACCAGCGCGCCGATCCGCTGCGGCGCCGCCTCGGCGGCCAGGACCCCCACCATCGCGCTGACCGAGTGCCCGACGAAGACCGCGTCGTGCAGGTTCAGCTCCTCGCACACCTCCACCACGTCCTGCGCGTAGCCCCGGAGGGAGGAGTACCGCTCCTCGCTCCAGGTCGAGAGGTCGGACCCACCGGAGCCGACGTAGTCGAACAGCACCACCCGGTACCGCACTGCCAGGGCCGGCACGATCAGGCGCCACATGTTCTGGTCGCAGCCGAACCCGTGCGCCAGCACGACCACCGGCCCGTCGGCGGGGCCGGCGAATCTCACGTTGTTCCTGCGGCGAATGTCCATGCCACGCATCCTGCCACCTCGCGGGGGAGGCAACCGCGGTCGGCCCGACGAGAACGGCCCGCCCGGCCACCGCGCCGGCCGCGGGACCTGGCCGCCCCCACCCTTTCGTGGGCCGGATACGTAGGGAAAGTTCGCTCGGAATAGGTACCGGCCACCATGTATCCCGCACTGTTCCGTGGTGTCCAGTGGAGTCGGCGGTCCCGGGACCCTGCTCCTACCGGGCCCGTTCGTCTTCTCGCTGAACGACCGCGAGGCCCGCGCGGTGCTGCACCGGCTGCACCGGCTCGGATACCGTGTGCTCGAACCGCCCGGCGGGGGAGCGGCTACCCGCGCATGATGGCGGGTTCGTGGCGGCGCAGCAGCCGGCTGACCAGCACCCCGCAGAGCACCGAGAGGACGACCATCATGCCCAGGTCGAGCAGCAGGGTGCCGACGGAGTGGGTGAAGAGCGGGTCGTCGCTGAAGGTGGCCGGGAAGGCCGCGCCGAGGTCGAGGGTGGCGGCCATCGCGGCGAAGGCCCAGCGGGAGGGGACCAGCCAGGAGAGCTGATTGAGCACCGGTGCGCCGTTCAGCTGGAGCAGCGCGCCGCAGAAGACGACCTGGACGATGGCGACCAGCACCAGCAGCGGCATGGTCACCTCCTCCTTCTTCACCAGCGCCGAGATCACCAGGCCCAGCATCATCGCGGTCACCGAGAGCAGGGCGACGGCGAGGGTGATTTCGAGCAGCGGGGGCAGCAGGACGCCCTCGGTGCCCGGTGGTCCGAGCTGCACCCCCGCCAGGGCGACCATGGTGAGGACCACCGACTGGACGACGGTGATGGTTCCGAGCACCACGATCTTCGAGCAGAGGTACGCGGATCTGGACAGGCCGACGGCTCTCTCGCGTTGGTAGATGCTGCGTTCCTTGACCAGTTCGCGCACCGCGTTGGCGGCGCCGATCAGGACGCCGCTGACGCAGAGGATGAGCAGGGTGTTGAGGGCGGTGGAGTCGTCGAGGCGGCTGCCGGCCAGGGCCCGGGTCAGGGCGCCCATGACGAACGGCAGGGCGATCATGACGGCGAGGAAGGTGCGGTCGGCGGAGAGCGCGGTGGCGTACCTCCGTACCAGGGTGGAGACCTGCTTGCTCCAGCCGCGCGGCTTGGGCTTGGGCAGGGGCGGCACCACGGCGGCCGCCGGAGCGGCGCCGCCGGGCTGCCCGGCCGGTCCGAGCTGCCCGGGCTGGGGCGGTCGTGCGGTCGCGCCCGCGATGTAGCGCTTGTACGGCGGCGAGGCGCGGTACTGGCCCGCCCAGTCGCGGTCGGTCTCGTTCTCGAACGCCTCGAAGGCCTCGGACCAGTGCTTGAACCCGAAGTGGTCGAGGGTCTCGCCGGGCGGCCCGTACCAGGCGAGGCGCCCGCCGGGGGCGAGCAGCAGCAGGCGGTCGCACAGGTCGAGGCTGAGCACGCTGTGGGTGACCACGACGATGGTGTGCCCGTCGTCGGCCAGGCCGCGCAGCATCTGCATCACCGAACGGTCCATGCCCGGGTCGAGGCCGCTGGTGGGCTCGTCGAGGAAGAGCAGGGACGGCTTGGTGAGCAGTTCGAGGGCGACGCTGACCCGTTTGCGCTGGCCGCCGGAGAGGGTGGAGATCACCTGGTCGGCGCGTTTGGTCAGACCGAGTTCGGTGATCACCTCCTCGACCCGGGCGGAGCGTTCGGCGGGGGCGGTGTCGCCGGGGAAGCGCAGCTCACCGGCGTAGCCGAGGGCCCGGCGGACGGTCAGCTGGGTGTGCAGGATGTCGTCCTGCGGCACCAGGCCGATGCGGTGCCGCAGTTCCGCGTAGTCGTGGTACAGGTCGCGGCCGTCGTAGCGCACGGTGCCGCGGTCGGCGGGGCGCAGGCCGGTGAGAGCGTTGAGCAGGGTGGACTTGCCGGCGCCGCTCGGACCGGCGACGGCGAGCAGGCAGTGCTGGCCGACCGGGAAGGAGACCTTGTCGAGCAGGACGCGGCCGTCGCCCACCTCGACGGTGAGGCCTTCGACGTCGAGGTCGATGTCGCCGGTGTCGACGAACTCCTGCAACTGGTCGCCGACCAGGCAGAAGGCGGAGTGGCCGATGCCGACGATGTCGGCGGGACCGACCAGGGCCTGCCGGATCGGCAGGCCGTTGAGGTAGGTGCCGTTGTGGCTGTCCAGGTCGGCGATCTCGTACCGGCCGTCGGAATGGGCGCGCAGTTCGGCGTGGTGCCGGGAGACGGACAGGTCACCGAGCACCAGGTCGTTGTCGGGCGCCCGGCCGATCCGGATCACCTTGGCGGGCAGCCGGCGGACGCTGGTCGGCGGCCGGTCCAGGCCGGTGATGGCGGTCAGCGCGGAGGGTTGCGGGTCCCTGACCACGGTCGGCTTGTGCAGGGCGCTCAGGGTGCAACAGGGGCCGTCGGAGGCGTTGCCGAACCGCAGGATGTACCCGGGGCCGACGTCCAGGTGCTGGACGCGGTGGCCCTGGCAGAAGGTGCCGTTGGTGGAGCCGGCGTCGTCGAGCATCCAGTGGCCGTCGTCGACGTGCAGGACGGCGTGGTGCCAGGACACCCTCGGGTCGGTGAGCACGACGTCGCTGGTGGGGTCACGCCCGACGGCATAGCTGTGTCCCGGGCTCATCACCTGCGAGTCACTGTCGGTCTCGATGAGGAGCTGCGGCGCGGTGAGCGCGAACTCTCGCTCTGCCATACCACCGATGCTAGACGAGTCGGCCCGATAGTTCCCCGGCCGGCCGGGCCCCCGGCGGGCCCCCGGCGGGGCCGCGGACGTGGGGGCGGCGCTCGGCCACGGCGGGTGACGGCCGGGCTTCCGGTCACCCCCCGGGACCGGGACGGCGGCCCGCGTACGAGCCCGCCCGTGCCCCGGTCGGCCGGCCGGCGCGGACCGCCACCGGAGGGCGGCTACGATCCCGTTGGTGAAGTCCTGGACGGAGCTCCCCGCCGAGACCGATGTCGAAGCCGTCGTCCGCCGCTACTTCGGCCTGCTGCGGTCCGGAAGGATCTCCGAGGCCGAACAGCTCGTCGATCACGCGCCGGTGCGGCACGTGCTCACGTCCCTGTGGGCGGGCGCTCGCGAAACCGGCGCCGAGGCGACCGGGGCGGGGCGCGGCCCCGCGGCCGACGCGTGGGAGCGGGACCTGTCCTGGCTGGGCGACCTCGACCTCGGCGACTTCAGTTGGGGGCCCACCGGCAGCCACCTCTACGTGGAGCTCACCTGCCGCGGCCGGAGGATCGAGCTGGCCCTGAGCTTCTGGGTCAGGCCCACCGAAACCGGCTGGGTCCTCACCGGACCGTCCACCCTCTGGTAGCGGGCCCGACGAAGCGGGCCGGGGGTCCGTGCCGCCGGCGGGGCCGGATCTTCGTCACGTCGATCGTGCTTTGGTTCACGCCGCTCTGCTGCGAGACTGGGATCATGACCCCTGACCGTCGCAGCCTCGGGCTGCCCGCGTTCTCCGAGCCCGTCGCCGATGCCTCCGCCGTGCCCGCCCAGTCCGGCGGCCGCCGACTGCTGCCGGTCGAGCAGGGCGCCGACTTCCGCCAGCCGCCCACCGAGACCGTCGACGAGCCCGCCCCGGTGCGGCGCCCGCTCGGCGTCGGCGGCCTGACCTTCTCCGACCCGGACCGGCAGATCTGACCGGCTCCGTGCGTGCCGCCGCGCGGTCCTGACCTGCGGCGGCCGCCCGATCACCCGGGCGTTCGCCGCGCGCTCTCCGGCGACCTCGCTTCGCCGGCGCGGCCGGGCTGCCGGACCCGGACCGGCCGCACGACGAGTCGCCGGGCGGGTACCGGTGGGTCCGTCGTTCCCGCTGGCCGGGCCTCACGTTCCCACCCGTTCCGCTGCCGGGGTCCGGGTCCTGCCCGGTCGCGGCCCGGCAGGCCGGACCCCGCCGGGCCGCCCCCGCGTCGTTGGCCGAGATCATCCTTGCCAACCGCCAAGCTGGCATGCCGTCCCGGCGGCGGCCCGGTCCGGTGGACTACGCTTCGTGACCATGACGACCGGGACGGCCTCGCGCCACACACGGATCGGCGACCCGGTGCTCCCCTGAGCGCCGAACGAGCCGGTACGGGACGGCTGTTCGAGCGAGGGCAGCCCGGCCGGCCGAGGAGCGGCCCGCCCGGCGCGTCGCGGCGCCCCGGTTCTCGGCCCGCACCCGGCGTCGCCGCCCGGGCTCCGCCCCTTGTCGTGTTGACCACGGGTTCGACACCTCAACCACGACAGGAGAGTTCATGCCCATCGAGACGCTGCGCATTTCCACCCCGGACGGCGAGGCCGACGCGTTCGCCGCCTTCCCCGACGACGGCGAGCGGCACCCCGGGGTGCTGATGTACGCCGACGGCTTCGGTATCCGGCCCGTGCTGCGGGAGCTGGCCCTCGAACTGGCCGGGCACGGATACTACGTGCTCGTCCCCAACGTCTTCTACCGGCACGGCCCGACACCGGTGCTCGACCTTCCCGCGCACATCGGAGCGGAGGCCCGGCCCGCGGTCTTCGCCCAGCTGATGCCCTTGATCGAGGCGCACACCGCCGAGCGCGCCCTGAGCGACGCCGAGGCCTACCTCGGGTTCCTGACCACCCGGCCCGAGGTCGGCGACGGTCCGGTGGCGGTGACCGGCTACTGCATCGGCGGTCTCCTGGCGATGCGCACCGCCGCGGCCCACCCCGGTCGGGTGGCCGCCGTCGCCGCGTTCCACGGCCCCGTGGGCGCCGACGGGCCCGGCCTCTTCTCCAAGCTCACCGCCCAGGTCCACCTCGGCCATGCCGAGGGCGACATGACACCCGAGGCACTCGCCGAGCTCAACCGGGCCCTGGACGCCGCGGGTGTCGACCACACCTCCGAGATCTACCCCGGCACCCTCCACGGCTTCACCATGGCCGACACCGATGCCTTCAGCCCGTCCGGGCTGGAGCGCCACTGGGACCGGCTGCTCACACTCCTGGACCGCACCGTGGCGAAGGGCTGAGGCCTCCCGAGCGGACACCGACCTGACGGACCGAGCCAGGGAGTCCCGACGGGAGCGGTCGCCCCTGCGGGCGGTCGAGGGCGGGCGCGGCCCTTCGCACGCTGTGGCCCGTCCAACCCGCCCGCGGACGGTGGACGTCCAGGGGCCGACAATGGGGTGCCGAGGCGAGGGAGCGTGGGATGACGACGGCGCGCGAGTGGATCGAGCTGCTGGGGCTGGAGCCGCATCTGGAGGGCGGGTACTTCCGGCGTACGTTCCAGGCGGACCACCGCGCCCGGGTGCGCACGCCGGCGGGTGAGCGGTACACCCTCACCTCCATCCACTACCTGCTGACGTCCTGGTCGCCGATCGGCCACTGGCACCTCAACCGGTCCGACATCCTGCACTTCCACCACCACGGTGACCCGATCACGTACCACCTGCTGCTCCCTGACGGAACGGCGGAGACCGCCGTGCTCGGCCAGGACCCGGCCCGGGGGCAGCTCCTCACGCTCGCCGTCCCGGGCGGTGTCTGGAAGGCCTCGCACCTCACGTCCGGCGACCACGGGCTGATCAGCGAGGCGGTCGCACCTGGCTTCGACTTCGCCGACATGACCCTCGGCCGGCCCGCGGACCTCGTGGCCCGCTTCCCGGGCCACGAGGAGCTCATCCACCGCTACTGCCGCCCATCCGAACCGGTCTGAGCCCCGCCCCGCCGCCCGCCGGTCCGCCGGTCCGTCGCGTGACGCCGGGGGCCGAACGGCTGATGAACGGGCCTCTTGCGTTGGGCGGGGCCCGGCCGACGGGAGAACGTGGGCATGCAACGTGACGAGATGCTGCACCTCTTCGAGGTCCACCGCGAAGCCGAGAGAGCGCGCGACTTCGATGCCGTGCTCGCGACCTTCACCGACGACTGCTTCTTCGAGACGGTGGCCCTCGGACGCCGGGTCGAGGGGAAGGCGGCCACCCGTGCCGCTTACGCGGCCTTCTTCACCGCCTTCCCCGACATCGTGCCCGTCGACCAGGGCATGACCTTCGGCGACGACGTGATCGTCGTCTGGGGCGAGCTGCGCGGCACGAGCGGCGGCCCCTGGCTCGGTGTCCCGCCGGGTGGCGGGTCGTTCGTGGTGCCGTTCGCCAACGTCGCACCGTTCAAGGACGGCCGGATGGCGGGCGAGCGGATCTACTTCGACCTCGCCACGCTCTGCGAACAGGCCGGACTGTCGACCGAGGAGATCAGGGCTGCCGCGAGAGCGGCGCCCGGGAGCGGTCCCGGCTGACACCCTGCCAGGCCCAGGCTGCGCCGGTCGGGGCGGCCGGGGACCGCGCGTGGTGCCGGCTCGCGGTCAGCGGGCCCTCCTCGGGGCGAAGGGGGACCGGCGTTCGCGCACGGCCGCCACCGCCCTGGCGACCTGGGCGTCGAAGGCGTCGAGCTGCTCGGCCTCGGCGGGGCTCGCGACGAAGGTGCGTCGGTCACAGGCCGTGCCCCCGCGCCAGATCCGTTCGATCGCGCGGGTCGCGGTGATGTCCGTCAACGGGTCACCGGACACCAGGACCAGATCCGCGCGCCGCCCGGCCGCGATGCGTCCCCGGTCGGCGAGGCCGAAGACCCGGGCCGGCTCGGCCGTGGCGGCGGCCAGGGCCCGCGCCGGGCCGATGCCGCACCGGACCAGGAGCTCCAGCTCCCGGTGCAGGCTCGCCCCGAACACGGTCCCCGGGTTCGGGGCGTCGGTGCCCGCCAGCAGCGTGATCCCCGCGTCGGCCAGCCGCCGTACGTTCTCCTCGGCCCGTGAGTAGGGCGGCGTCGCCCGGCCGCGCCGGCCCGGGGCGGCCGAGGTCAACCGCCGTGTCCAGGCTTCGCCGAGCGGCCCGGCGAGCCGCGGGTCGCCCGCCACGGCCGCGCCACCCGGTTCACCGAGGGTGTTCTCGATGGTGGCGAGCGTCGGACCGACCGCGATCCCGGACTCGGCCATGCGTCCGACCAGCGCCTCGCCCAGCTCGGCGTCCACGGGGACGTGGGCCAGCACGTCGACACCGGCGGCCACCACCTCCTCGACGCCGGCCACCGAGCTCACATGGGCGACGACGAGCAGGCCGCGGGCATGCGCGGCGGTGACCAGCGCGGTGACGGTCCCGGAGTCCAGCGACGGCCAGAGACCGCCGGTGCCGGAGATGATCTTCAGATAGTCCGAACCCGCCGCGATCCGCTCCGCGACGAACCGTTCGGCCTGGTCGGCGGCGGTCAGGGTCGGGAACGGGGCGTACATCAGCGACGGGTGCCCGTCGGGCGCCGTGGCACCGACACCCGAGGAACGCACATCGGCCACGTCCGGACGGGAACCGGCCTGCTCCTTGGCCCGCGCCACCAGGTCGGGCTTGCTGAACATGTCGAGAACGGTGGTGACGCCGAAGGTCAACGACTGTGCGAGGGCGCCGGGGACGAGGTGCACGTGCGCGTCGATCAGTCCGGGGAGCACCGTTCCGCCACCCGCGTCGACCACGTCGTCGCCGTCCCGGGCGGCCGGGGCCGCCGAGCACTCGGTGATCAGCCCGTCGGCGAACCGGACCGAAGTCCAGTCCCGCGACCTCGTGCCGTCGAACACCTTGGCGTTCACGATCGTCGTTGCCGCGGCCATGGCGTCCACCCCCGGGGGATCCTGAGTAGGGCGGGACGGCGAGAGGCCACCCGAGGTCCTCGACCCCCGCCGGCGCGGAAGCAGCCCGCCACGCAGGGAGTCTACGACCCGCGCCACCCACCGGTACGGGGTGGGGGGGGGGGGGGGGCGGGGCCGCCCCCCCCCCCC
>NZ_JBHWUI010000143.1:0-20721 GCF_042737525.1 Kitasatospora sp. NPDC059973
GAGCACCTGTGTTTTTGGTGTGTGGTGTTGGTTTTTTATGTGCTTTTGGTGGGCGTGCCGGGCCTCCTCGGAGGTCCGCCACCGCCGTTCCGTCGTTCCCGGCCGGGTGGGCGCGGCGCCGCCCTGCCCGCGCTGCCCTGCCCTGCCCCGTCCCGCCGGTCACCGTCTCGCCGGTCCTCGCCCCGCCGGCACCGGCATTCTCGTCATTTGGCCATGAATCGCCGGATCGGCCCCGGGCCGCTCAGGGGGCCTCCTCGTCCAGCCGGGGGAGGTGCGGCAGGATGTCCGGCATGACGTCGAGCGATCGTGACGAACCCGTCGGCCACATCGGGCCCATCGAGGATTCCGGGCCGGCTCCGGCGGCGCCCGCGAAGGTCGCGCCGCCCGCCACGGTCGCCCCGCCCGCCAACACCGTGGTCGTCCCGGCGGACGAGGACCCGGTGGCCGCGGCCGGCAGCGAGGTGTTCGGCGGCCCGCCCGGCCGCCGCGCGCTGCTGGGCGTCTCCTGGTGGATCCCGGCGCGCTTCCTGGCGCTGGTGGTGATCGTGGTCTCGGTGCTGGGCATGGCGCAGAAGCTGCCCTGCTACGACGCCGCCTGGTTCCAGCCGGGGTCGCCGCAGTACATCCACGCCTGTTACAGCGACATCCCGCACCTGTTCTCCGGGCGCGGCTTCGCGGCCGGCCTGCACCCCTACGTGGACCGGATCCCGGGCACCTCGGGCGATCTGCAGTACCTGGAGTACCCGGTGCTGACCGGGTTCTTCATGCAGATCGCGGCCTGGCTGACGCCCGGCGGCGGCTCGAGCCAGCAGCAGGAGCAGTGGTTCTGGGCGATCAACGCGGGCCTGCTGATGGCCTGCGCGGTGGTCGCCGTGGTCGCGCTCTCCCGCACCCACCGGCGCCGCCCGTGGGACGCGCTGATGTTCGCGCTGGCGCCCTGCCTGCTGCTGAACGCCACCGTCAACTGGGACCTGCTGGCGGTCGCGCTGGCCGCCGTGGCGATGGCCTGGTGGTCCGGTTCGCGGCCGGTCTGGGCCGGTGTCTTCATCGGCCTGGCCACCGCCGCCAAGCTCTACCCGCTGCTGCTGATCGGTCCGCTGCTGCTGCTCTGCTGGCGGGCCGGGCGCTGGCGCGAGTTCCGGGCGATGCTCGGCGGCGCGGTCGGTGCCTGGCTGCTGGTCAACCTGCCGATCATGCTCGCCAACTGGCGGGGCTGGTCGACCTTCTACGTCTTCAGCGAGCACCGCACCGAGGACTACGGCTCGTTCTGGCTGATCCTGATGCAGAGCCGCGGCGTCGGCCTGGCCAACCTCGACCTCTTCATCGGGATCCTGATGGTGCTCGCCTGCCTGGGGATCGCCTGGCTGGCCCTCTCGGCGCCCCGCCGCCCGCGCTTCGCCCAGCTGGCCTTCCTGGTGGTGGCCGCGTTCATCCTGGTCAACAAGGTCTACTCGCCGCAGTACGCGCTCTGGCTGCTGCCGCTGGCGGTGCTGGCCCGGCCGCGCTGGCGGGACTTCCTGATCTGGCAGGCCTGCGAGGTGCTCTACACCCTGGGCATCTGGTCCCACCTGGGCTTCGTCACCGGGCCCAAGCAGCACGGGATCGGCGAGTCCTGGTACCACTTCGCCATCGTGCTGCACCTGCTCGGCACGCTGTACCTGTGCGGCATGGTGATCCGCGACATCCTGCTGCCCGACCGCGACCCGGTGCGCTGGGACGGCACCGACGACCCGTCCGGCGGGGTGCTCGACCACGCCCCGGACGTCTTCGTGGTCGGCACCGCCCGACAGCTGCGGGAGGCGGCGAGCTACGCCGGCTACGCGCCGGCCGGCCCCGAGCTGTGGCTCGACGACGAGCCGCACGCGCCGGAGACCGCCGGCAGCGCCAAGCCGTAGGGCGGGCCGGGAGCCCGTCCGCCCGGACGGGCTCCCGGCCGCGTGCTCTAGCGGTCCACCACGCGGTCGAAGTGCGTGGTGGTGTGCCGGACCTGAAGGACGAGTTCGTCGCCGACCACCGGCGGCTTGGTCTCGTTGTCCAGCAGGAGCAGCGAGACCTGCATGTGCGGCGGCTCGGCGAACCAGAGCTGCTTGCCGGCCCAGTTGAACGGCGACTTGGTCTTGTTGACCGTCGCCAGACCGGCCCGGGCGATGCCCTTGGCCCGCGAGGACATGCCCTGGACGTACTTGGGCGCCTCCAGGCCGATGCCGTGCGCGGTGCCGCCGGCGACCACCAGCAGGTGGCCGTCGGCGGGCGCCGGGTGCTGGCGGTAGCCGTAGCGATCGCCCTTCGCGACCGGGGTGACGTCCAGCACCGTGGCCCGGACCTCCAGCGCGCCGTGGTCGCCGAGCCAGAGCCGGGTGCCGATCCGGGCGCGGAAGACGGTGCCGGGGTAGCGCTGGGCCAGCTTCTCCATGCCGGCCGCGCCGAGGTGGCTGACGAACACGGTGTGCACGGGGATGCCGGCCGCCCGCGCGGTGTCCACCCAGTGCGCGACCTCGTCCACCGGGTCGGAGCCGTCCGGCCGGTCCATCGGCAGGTGCAGCGCCAGGCCCTCGAAGGAGACGCCGTCCAGCTCGGCGGCGACCGCCGGCAGGTCGGCCGCGCTCACCCCGTGCCGGCGCATGGTGGTCATGCACTCCACCACCACCCGCGCGCCGTGCAGCGCGCGCAGCCCGTCCAGGCTCGCCACCGTCCGGATCACCCGGGCGTGCGGCAGCGGCAGCACCTCCTCGCCGACCCGGTACGGGGTGAGCACCAGCAGCTCGCCGCCGTACCAGTCGGCCGCGTCGGCCGCCTCGTAGGCGGTGCCGACGGCCATCACGCCGGTGCCGAGCAGGGTCGCCTCCTCGGCGAGCCGGTGGTTGCCCAGGCCGTAGCCGTTGCCCTTCGCCACCGGCACCAGGCCGGGGAACTCGGCCAGGACGGAGCGCTGGTGGGTGCGCCAGCGTTCGGTGTCGAGGTAGAGCGACAGCGTCATCGGGTCATCTCCCAGGGGGTGTTGGGCACGGCGGGCAAGCGGCTCAGCGGCGCGACATGTAGAGGTCGAGCGCCTTGTGCAGCAGCTTGTTGAGCGGGAAGTCCCACTCGCCGAGGTACTCGGCGGCCTGGCCGCCGGTGCCGACCTTGAACTGGATCAGGCCGAACAGGTGGTCGTTCTCGTCCAGCGTGTCGCTGATGCCGCGCAGGTCGTACACCCCGCCGCCGAGCGCGTACGAGTCGCGCATCATCCGCCACTGGATCGCGTTGGACGGCTTGACCTCGCGCTTGTGGTTGGCCGAGGCACCGTAGGAGTACCAGACGTGCTCGCCGACCACGAGCATCGTGGTCGCGGCCAGCGGCTCGCCCTCGTGGTAGGCGATGTAGAGCCGCATGCGGTTCGGGTCCTCGGAGGTGAGGGCCTTCCACATGCGCTGGAAGTAGGCCAGCGGGCGCGGGGTGAAGCGGTCGCGCTCGGCGGTCACCAGGTACAGCTGGTGGAAGATCGGCAGCTCGTCGTAGCCGCCCTGGACCACCTCGACGCCGCTCTTCTCGGCCTTCTTGATGTTGCGGCGCCAGAGCTGGTTGAAGCCCTTCTGGATGTCGTCCAGCGAGCGGTTGGCCAGCGGCACCTGGAAGACGTAGCGCGGCTGGACGTCGCCGAAGCCGGCGCCGCCGTCCTCGCCCTGCAGCCAGCCGGCCTTGCGGAGCCGGTCGGCCACCTCGAAGGCGCGCGGCTCGTACCAGTCGGCCTCGATGTCGCGCAGGCGCTTGGCCTGCTTGGCGGCGATGGCCTCCTTGATGGTCGGCGCGTTCCACCGGCGGATCACCACCGGCGGGCCCATCTTCACCGAGAAGGCGCCCTGCGACTTGAGGTGCGCCAGCATCGGGGAGAGCCAGCGCTCGATGTCGCGGTCGAACCAGTCGATCACCGGGCCCTCGGGCAGGTACGCCAGGTAGCGCTTGACCTTCGGCAGCTGGCGGTAGAGCACCAGCCCGGCGCCGACGATCTGGTTGGACTCGTCGATCCAGCCGATCGACTCCGAACGCCACTCCGCCTTCACGTCGCCCCAGGACGGCACCTGCATGTGGCTGGCAGAGGCGCGGCTCCTGATGAAGGCGAGGTGCTCCTCGCGGGTGATCGTCCTCAGGCGCAGGCTCATGCTCGGTGCTCCTCGTCGGTCGGGCTGCGGGCGGCCCCAGGTTCTCGGGCTGACCCTATCGTCCGGGGCACCGGCGCCCGCGGCTGCGGGCGTGGCGGCGCCCCCGTCACCTACCTGTCTCACTGAGGAGGTACGTGACGGGGGCGCCGAGAGTTCCGGCGGCGCCGGAGGGGTCGGGGTGGTCGGGGCGGGTCTGGGTGGGTTAGGGCGGGTCTGGACGGTCTGGACGGTCGGGACGGGCGGGGCGTTCGCGGGGCTAGCCCCAGAGGCCGCCGTGGGCCACGCCCAGGTAGAAGCCGAAGGCCGAGGCGGTGAGGCTGATGACCAGGACGAAGCGCTCGGCCGTGGTGACGGAGACGAACTGCCCCCAGAGGCCGGTGACGATGCCGAGGAGTCCGGTCCACGAGCTCAGCAGATGGAGGTTGTGGAAGAACGACGTCGTGAAGGCCAGCACGCCCAACAGCAGGGTGATGCCGACCAGGGTGTTCTCGCGGGGGTGCCGGTTGCCGTCGGTGTTCAGGGTGAGGGCGGGGAACCGGTGGAAGGTCTGGGCCATGTGTCCCACCTCCTGGCGGAGAGACGAACGAGCAGGAAACCCGTTCCGTCCAGATTGCGGTGGTTGGGGCGCGGATCACAACCCCTATGCATTTTGTTCGGCCGTCCGGGTGCGGGTAGGCTGTGCCGTCTGCACTGGTGTAGTTGTGCCCCCTTGCGCCCTCTTCCGGGTGGACGGGGGTCGAGTGTCGGACCGGACCACTACGGTGGGCCGGTGTCGTCACTGACTCCGGTGCCGACGCTGCACAACCCTCCTGCCACGGAGAGACCGTGGCCGCTGAGTCCAAAGGAGGTGGGTTACACATGCGTCACTACGAGCTGATGGTCATCCTCGACCCCTCGGTCGAGGAGCGCGCTGTCTCCCCCCTGATCGAGAACTTCCTCACTGTCGTCCGCAACGGCGGCGGCAAGGTGGAGAAGGTCGACACCTGGGGTCGTCGCCGTCTGGCTTACGAGATCAACAAGCAGTCCGAGGGCATCTACTCGGTCATCGACCTCAAGGCCACGCCTGAGGTCGTCAAGGAGCTCGACCGCCAGCTTGGCCTGAGCGAGTCGGTTCTGCGGACCAAGGTCCTGCGCCCGGACACCCACTGAGCCACCTCTGAGGCCTTCGGGCCTCGGGTAGCTCGCGTCCGCTGTTTCACGTGAAACAGCGGTGAACGGAACTCTTCCGGAGAGGTCATCACCACCATGGCAGGCGAGACCGTCATCACCCTCGTCGGCAATCTCGTCGACGACCCCGAGCTGCGCTTCACCCCGTCGGGTGCGGCGGTCGCGAAGTTCCGCATCGCGTCCACTCCCCGCACCTTCGACCGTCAGACGAACGAGTGGAAGGACGGCGAGAGCCTCTTCCTCACGTGCAACGTCTGGCGGCAGCCGGCGGAGAACGTCGCCGAGTCGCTGCAGCGCGGCATGCGCGTCATCGTGCAGGGCCGACTGCGCCAGCGGTCTTACGAGACCAAGGAAGGCGAGAAGCGGACGGTCTTCGAGGTCGAGGTCGACGAGGTGGGCCCGAGCCTGCGTTCGGCGACCGCGAAGGTCACCCGGGCCAACCGGTCCGGCGCTCCCGGCGGCGGCGGCTTCGGCGGCGGCCAGCAGGGCGGCGGCGGCCAGGGCGGCGGTAACTGGGGCGGCGGTGGCGGTCAGCAGGGCGGCAACTGGGGTGGAAACTCCGGCGGCCAGTCCGGCCCGTCCGACGACCCGTGGGCGTCCAGCGCTCCCTCTGGTGGCAACAGCAACCAGAGTGGCGGCAGCTGGGGCGCTCCGTCCGGTGGCGGCTTCTCGGAAGAGCCCCCGTTCTAAGAGCTGACAGATTTCGTGCGGCCCGGCGCCGGCGTCGTGAGACGCCTGCCGGGCCGTGAACCCCAAATGGAGCACACAATGGCGAAGCCGCCTGCTCGCAAGCCGAAGAAGAAGGTTTGCGTCTTCTGCAAGGACAAGGTCAACTACGTTGACTACAAGGACACGAACCTGCTGCGGAAGTTCATCTCCGACCGCGGCAAGATCCGTGCCCGCCGGGTGACCGGCAACTGCACCCAGCACCAGCGTGACGTCGCCACGGCCGTGAAGAACAGCCGTGAGATGGCGCTGCTGCCCTACACCAGCACCGCGCGCTAAGAGAGGGTGACCAAGTAATGAAGATCATCCTCACGCACGAGGTGCCGGGTCTCGGCTCCGCCGGCGAGGTCGTCGAGGTCAAGGACGGCTACGCCCGCAACTACCTGGTCCCGCGTGGCTTCGCCATCCGCTGGACCAAGGGCGGCCAGAAGGACGTCGACGCCATCCGTCGCGCCCGCAAGATCCACGAGATCCAGACCCTTGAGGCCGCCAACGAGGTCAAGGGCAAGCTCGAAGGCGTCCAGGTCAAGCTGGCCGTTCGCTCGGGCGAGGCCGGCCGTCTGTTCGGTTCGGTGACCCAGGCCGACGTCGTGGAGGCCATCAAGGCCGCCGGCGGCCCGGCCGTGGACAAGCGCGCCGTCGCGATCGCCTCGCCGATCAAGACCGTGGGCACCCACAAGGTCTCGGTCAAGCTGCACTCCGACGTCCAGGCCAACCTCGACGTCGCCGTCGTCGCTGCCTGAGCTCCGTAGCTGTGGCCCGAGGGCCGGTCACCCCTTCCGGGGGGTGGCCGGCCCTCGGTCGTTCCCGGGGCCCGGCGCCGCACCGGAGCCCGGGCTCAGGCGCCGCACCGGGGCCCTGGCTCAGGCCCGCACCGCGCCGGTGACCAGCCACTTGCCGCTCAGGGCGCGCCGGGCCAGGAACGCCGCGCGGACCAGCATGAACAGGTTCATCGCCCACCAGAGCCCGGCCAGTCCGGCGCCGAGGGCCGGCACCGCGAGGGCCACCGGGGCGAAGACCGCCAGCGTGGCCAGCATCGCCCAGGCCAGGTACGGGCCGTCGCCGGCGCCCATCAGCACCCCGTCCAGGACGTAGACCAGGCCGGAGACCGGCTGGCAGAGGGCGAGCAGCAGCAGCACGGTGTTCAGCTGGGCCTGCACCGCCGGGTCGGGCGTGAACAGCGGGACGTACAGCGGCCGGGCCACCACCACCAGCAGGCCGAGCAGCAGTCCGGAGCCGATGCCCCACTCGATCATCCGCCGGGTGGCCGCCCGCGCCCCGGCGACGTCCGCGGCGCCCAGGTGGCGGCCGATGATCGCCTGGCCGGCGATGGCGATGGCGTCCAGGGCGAAGGCGATGAAGAGGAAGACCGTCATGGCGACCTGGTGCGCGGCTATCGCGTCGTCGCCGAGCCCGGCGGCGACCGCGGTGGCGATCATCAGGATGGCGCGCAGGCTCAGCGTGCGGACCATCAGCGGTCCGCCGGCCCGGGCGCAGGCCCGGATGCCCGCCGCGTCCGGCCGCAGCGAGGCGCGCTCCCGGCGGGCCCCGCGGACCACCACGACCAGGTAGGCGGCGGCCATCCCGGTCTGGGCCAGCACGGTGCCCCAGGCGGAGCCGGCTACCCCCAGCCCGGCGCCGTACACCAGGCCGACGTTCAGGCCGATGTTGGCGGCGAAGCCCGCGACCGCCACCAGCAGCGGGGTGCGGGTGTCCTGGAGGCCGCGCAGCACGCCCGTGGCGGCCATCACCATCAGTATCGCGGGGATGCCGAGCGCGCTGATCCGCAGATACGTCACGGCGTAGGGCGCGGCGGTGGCCGAGGCGCCCAGCAGGTCGGCCGCCCAGGGCGCCAGCAGCAGGGCCAGGGCGACCACGCCGAGCGACAGCGCGAGGGCGAGCCAGATGCCGTCGATGCCCTGCTGGATGGCGGCCCGGCGGTCGCCGGCGCCGATCCGGCGGGCGACCGCGGCGGTGGTGGCGTAGGCGAGGAAGACGAAGACCCCGGTGGCGGTGGTGAGCGCGGCCGAGGCGACACCCACACCGGCCAGCTGGGGGGTGCCGAGGTGGCCCACGATGGCCGAATCGGCCAGCAGGAACAGCGGCTCGGCGACCAGGGCGCCGAAGGCCGGGACGGCCAGGGCGAGGATCTCCCGGTCGTGCCGGCGGCGGTCGGTGGTGGGGGCGGTCATGGGGTCAAGGCTACTCATCCACAGGTAATGACCGCCAGCCGGTTTGGAGTGTTACTCGAAATCCTGAGCGACGAGTCCGCGGTGCTGTGTGTCCACGGCCACTCGGTTGCGTGTGAAGAATTTCTCATGCACAGCCCTCGAACGAGGTAATACCAGGTCATCGGGTTGACGGTGGATCGATGGTCCGGTTATCCACAGGGCTTTCCACAGGGGCGTCCACAGGTTTGCGGTACTTCTCCACAGCCTCCGGCCGCTCGTCCACACCCCCTGTGGATAACCGCCTTGGCTGAAGGGCTTCCGGCGCCTTAGCGTGGGCTCTCCGCCCGACACTCCCACCCGCCCCGGCGTCCGATTTGTCGGTGCGGTGGAGGTAGAAAGAGGGGCGCGGCTCCGCTCCACCCAGCCACCGGCAAGGCCCGCTCCAACTCGCACCACTCGCTGATCGGGGAACACGCGTGACCGGCCCCCAGTACGACGACCACGACGCCCCGCCGCCGGAGGAGGACTGGCAGACCGCGGACGACCCGTTCCCGGTCGGTGCCTTCGCCGACGCCCCCTTCCCCGACGGTCCCGGCGACCGGCTGCCGGTCGCGCGCGGGCGCGGCCAGGGCGGCCAGGGTTCGGGCTCCGGCTCCGGTTCCGGCGGGTTCCAGAAGGGCGGCGGCAAGGGTTCGGGCGGCTTCCAGCGCGACGGCGGCAAGCGGCGCCAGGACGACGAGGACGAGCGCTCCGCGGCCGACGGCTTCGAGCGGGTGCCCCCGCAGGACCTCGCCGCCGAGCAGTCCGTCCTCGGCGGCATGCTGCTGTCCAAGGACGCCATCGCCGACGTGGTCGAGGTGCTGAAGCCGGCCGACTACTACCGGCCCGCGCACGAGCTGATCCACGGCGCCATCCTCGACCTCTACGCCCGCGGCGAGCCGGCCGACCCGATCACCGTGGCCGGCGAGCTGACCAAGCGCGGCGAGCTCGTCCGGGTCGGCGGCCCCGGCTACCTGCACACCCTGGTCAACTCCGTCCCGACCGCCGCCAACGCCGAGTACTACGCCGAGATCGTCCACGAGCGGGCGGTGCTGCGCCGGCTGGTCGAGGCCGGCACCCGGATCGCGGGCATGGGCTACGCCGCCGAGGGCGACGTCGACGAGATCGTCAACGCGGCCCAGGCGGAGATCTACGCCGTCACCGAGCAGCGGACCAACGAGGACTACGCGCCGCTCTCCGACATCATGGAGGGCGCCCTCGACGAGATCGAGGCGATCGGCTCCCGCAACGGCCAGATGTCCGGCGTCCCGACCGGCTTCGCCGACTTCGACCAGCTCACCAACGGCCTCCACCCCGGCCAGATGATCGTCATCGCGGCCCGCCCTGCCATGGGGAAATCGACCCTGGCCTTGGATTTCGCGCGGGCCTGTTCGATCCAGCACAAGTTGCCGAGCGTGATCTTCTCGCTCGAAATGGGGCGCAACGAGATCGCCATGCGTCTGCTCTCGGCGGAGGCCCGGGTGGCGCTGCACCACATGCGCTCGGGGAACATGACGGACGACGACTGGACGCGGGTCGCCCGGCGGATGCCGGACGTCAGTGAGGCGCCGCTGTTCATCGACGACTCGCCGAACCTGTCGATGATGGAGATCCGCGCCAAGTGCCGCCGGCTCAAGCAGCGCAACGACATCAAGCTGGTCGTCATCGACTACCTCCAGCTGATGCAGTCCGGCGGCTCCCGCCGGGCCGAGAACCGCCAGCAGGAGGTCTCGGACATGTCGCGAAACCTCAAGCTGCTGGCCAAGGAGCTGGAGGTGCCGGTGATCGCGCTCTCCCAGCTGAACCGTGGTCCCGAACAGCGCACCGACAAGCGGCCGATGGTCTCCGACCTGCGCGAGTCCGGCTCGATCGAGCAGGACGCCGACATGGTCATCCTGCTCCACCGCGAGGACGCCTACGAGAAGGAGTCCCCGCGCGCCGGCGAGGCCGACCTGATCGTCGCCAAGCACCGTAACGGTCCGACCGCCACCATCACGGTGGCCTTCCAGGGCCACTACTCGCGCTTCGTCGACATGACGCGGGACTGACCGCGCCGCTCCGGCCGTGCGAAGGGCCCGTACCCGGTGGGGTACGGGCCCTTCGCGTCGCCGGCTCGCGACGGCGCGCGGGGGTGGCGGGGCGTCAGAGCGTCACGGTGGCGCGGAAGACGGTGGCGTCGTCGCCGTCGAGGCGGGTGGCGGTGCCGGTCGCGGGGAGGAAGACCGACCTGCCGCGGGCGAGGTCCAGCACGGTGCCGTCGGCGGCGGTGAGCCGGGCCCGGCCGGCGGTGCAGAGCAGGATCTGCGGGGCGCGGCCGTCGAGTTCGCGCTCCCGGCCGGTCAGCACGAAGCGGGAGAGCCGGAACTCGTCGATCGGGACGGGGAAGAGCTCCTCCCCGGGGGTGGTGTCGACGGCGGTCGGCAGCAGCAGCTCCGGCGCTCCGGGGGTGAAGTCCACCACCTTCAGCAGCTCCGGCACATCGATGTGCTTGGGCGTCAGCCCGGCCCGCAGGACGTTGTCGGAGTTGGCCTGCAGCTCGACGCAGACGCCGTGCAGATAGGCGTGCGGCACGCCCGCACCGAGGTAGAGCGCCTGGCCGGGCCGGAGCCGGACGGCGTTGAGCAGCAGGCCGCCGATCAGGCCGCGGTCGCCGGGGAACTCGCGGGTGATCCGGCCGTAGAGCGCGTAGGGGCCGTCGGGGTCGCCGGCGGCGGCCTTGTCCACCGCGTCGGCGGTCTCCCGGACGGTCGCGGCGGCCGTGGCCTCGTCCATGGTGAGGATGGCGGCCAGGGTGGCGCGCAGGGCCTCGGCCTCGTCCTCGGCGCCGAGCAGCGCGATCAGCGGGTCGAGCGCCGGCACCCGCAGCCCGGCCATCAGGGCGGCCGCCCCGGCCGGTGTCCGGAAGCCGCAGAGGCCGTCGAACTCGTCGAGCGCGCAGATGAGTTCGGGCTTGTGGTTGGCGTCTCGGTAACTGCGGTGCGGGGCGTCGAGCGGCACGCCCAGGGCGTTCTCGGCGGCGTACCCGGCGCGGGCCTGGTCCAGGGTGGGGTGCGCCTGGATGGAGAGCGGGATGCCGGCGGCCAGGACCTTGAACAGGAACGGCAGGGCGGGCCCGAACCGGGCCACGGTGGCGGCGCCCAGCTCGCCCTCGGGGTCGGCGGCGATGAGCTCGTCCAGCGGTCGGAGCCCGTCGCCCCGGTCGGCGCGGGAGGGCGCTCCGGGGTGGGCCCCCATCCACAGCTCGGCCTGCGGTTCCCCGGTCGGTTCCTGCCCGAGCAGCTCGGGGAGCGCGGTGTGCGACCCCCAGGCGTACGGGCGGACAGTGTTGACGAGCCTGTCCATGCGCGCGGTCCTGCTCCTCTGCTGCTGTGGCTGGTGTGCCGGATCGCCGGGAGACGGCCCGGCGGGCGGGTGGTCCGGGCAAAGGCTGGGCATCGACCCTAGCCGACCGGCGCCGTCGGAAGGGAAACGGCCGGGGTCGGCCGGGAGTGCCAGAGCCGTACCGGCTGTTCGAGGACGCGGTAGTAGGATGCCAGGACGCAGTAATTTCCACAGTGGTTTCCAGGTCGGCGGGATGCCGACGGGGACTGCGTCTCAGAGTGCGGGCAACGGTGACTGGCACTTCCCGCCACCGGCCGAGAGGTTTGTACGTGACCGTGAACCAGCAGAGTTTTGCTGATCTCGGCAGGGTGCTGGTGATCATCCCGACGTTCAACGAGGCGGAGAACGTCGAGCGGATCGTCGGACGGGTCCGTGCGGCCGTGCCCGAGGCCCATGTCCTGGTCGCCGATGACAACAGCCCTGACGGGACCGGCGAGCTGGCCGACAAGCTGGCCGCCGAGGACCCGAACGTGCAGGTCATGCACCGCCGGGGCAAGGAGGGGCTGGGCGCCGCCTACCTGGCGGGCTTCCGCTGGGGCATCGACAACGGCTACGACGTCCTGGTCGAGATGGACGCGGACGGCTCGCACCAGCCCGAGGAGCTCGACCGGCTGCTGGGCGCGCTGCGCGGCGCCGACCTGGTGCTCGGCTCGCGCTGGGTGCCGGGCGGCCGGGTGGTGAACTGGCCGAAGTCGCGCCTGCTGCTCTCGCGCGGCGGCTCGACGTACTCGCGGCTGATGCTGAACGTGCCGATCCGGGACGTCACCGGCGGCTACCGGGCCTTCCGCAAGGAGACCCTGCTCGGCCTGGGCATGGACGAGGTCGCCTCGGCCGGCTACTGCTTCCAGGTGGACCTGGCCTGGCGCACGGTGAAGGCCGGCTTCAAGGTGGCCGAGGTGCCGATCACCTTCGTGGAGCGCGAGCTGGGTGCCTCCAAGATGAGCCGCCACATCGTGCTGGAGGCGCTCTGGCGCGTCACCTCCTGGGGTGTCGCCGACCGGGTCGCCAAGCTGACCGCCCGCGCGAAGGGCTGACCGGCGGCCGAAGAGACCGACCGCGCCCGGGCCCGCCTGTGAGAACAGGCGGGCCCGGGCGCTTCGTGCTGTCCGGGGTGGGCCCGTCCGGCGGGGCGGGCGGGGTGCGGCGCGGGCGGGTCAGCAGGAGCCGGGCTGCTTGAGGGCGCTGTCCGGCAGGTAGCGGTCGGCCCAGACGGCCAGCTCGGTCAGGGCCGGGCGCAGCGCGGCGCCCGCCTCGGTGAGCCGGTAGCTGACGCGCAGCGGCGGGCCCTCGTCGACCTGGCGCAGGACGAGTCCGGCCTCGGCCAGTTCGGTGAGGCGGTCGGAGAGCATGCGTTCGCTGATGCCGGGGACGGCCCGGCGCAGTTCGGAGAAGTAGCCGGGCCCGTTGTTGGTGAGCGTGGCCACGATCAGGCCGGTCCAGCGCTTGCCGAGCAGGGTGAACACCCGGGTCAGCGCGATCTCCGTGCCGGTGCAGGCGACCACCGCCGCCCCGTGTTCCCCGGGGGTGGCGTGGACCTGCTCGGTCACCTCTTGCTGGGCCATGGGTACAGCGTACCGGTCTGTCCGCTAGTGACTGCAGAAAAGTAAGCTGCTACGGTACTAATAGCTGCGGCGGAAAGAGCAGCTGCTTACTTTGATGGAGGTTCGCCATGCCCACTCTGCTGCACATCGACTCGTCCGCGTTCACCGACGGCTCGGTCTCCCGCGAGGTCTCGGCCGCCTACCGGGCCGCCTGGCAGGCCCAGCACCCCGACGGCACGGTGATCCACCGCGACCTCGCCGCCCTGCCGGTGCCGCACCTGGACGCCCACGGCATCTCCGCGGCCTTCACCCCCGCGGAGGGACGCAGCGCCGAGCAGGCGGCGGCCTTCGCGCTGCGCGAGGAGCTGATGGCGGAGCTGGAGCGGGCCGACGCGATCGTGATCGGCACCCCGATGTACAACTTCACGATCCCGTCCAGCCTCAAGGCCTGGCTGGACCAGGTGATCCTGATGGGCCGCACGGCGGGGGACACCCCCTCGGCGGCCGGGACTCCGGTGACGGTGGTCGCGGCCCGCGGCGGCTCCTACGCGCCCGGCGCCCCGCGCGAGCCCTACGAGTTCGTCACCACCTACCTGGAGAAGGTGCTGACCGGGATGCTCGGGCTGGAGGTCGAGTTCATCGTCCCCGAGTTCACCCTGGCGGCGACGGTGCCGGCGATGGCGGACTTCGTGCAGCACGCCGCCGACTCCAAGGCCCGGGCGCTGGAGGACGCGGCGCGCCTGGCGAAGGCCTCGGCCGCCTGACGACGCCGTACCCCGCGCGGAAGGCGTGCCCCGCCGGGCGCGCCTTCCGCGCAATCGGCGGGCCGTGCTCCCATGCTGTAGGGCGCAGGGAGTCCGAGCGCCGACCGGAGGGAGCAGCCAGTGACGTCGTCCTCGCCCGAGGGGAGCGCCGCCGCGGAACGCGCGGGCGCCGCGGACGGCGACCAGGCCGGGGCGGACGGGGCGGACGCGGCCGGGACGGCCGGTGTCCGGCCGCTGGAGATCGCCGTGTTCACCGGTCCCGAGTCGGCCTTCTTCGCCACCTCGACCCTGATCCTCGGCGAGCGGACCGCGATCCTGGTCGACGCCCAGCTCACCCGCAGCGCCGGCCGCGAGCTGGCCGAGTGGGTGGCCGGCAAGAACCGACGGCTGCTGGCCATCGTGATCACCCACCAGCACCCCGACCACTACTTCGGTGCCGAGGAGGTGCTGAAGCTCTTTCCGGAGGCGCAGCTGCTGGCCGCGCCGCCGGTGGTGGACGGCATCCTGCGCACCGCGGCCGCCAAGGTCGCCCAGTGGAAGCCGGTGTACGGCGACGACATCCCCGACCACCCGCTGGTGCCCGCGCCGCTGCTGCCCCAGCCGCTGATGGTCGACCGCCAGGTGATTCCGGTGCTGCTGTTCGGCCAGGGCGACTGCGAGGGGTCCACGGTGGTCCACGTGCCCAGCATCCGCACCGTGCTCGCCGGTGACTTCGTCTACAACGGCACCCACGTCTGGACGGCCGACACCACTCCGGAACAGCGCACCGCGTGGGTGCGCAACCTCGGCCGGATCGCCGAACTCGGCGCCGACCGCGTGATCGCCGGGCACCGGGCGCCCGAGCAGGACGACGACGCGGGCCGGGTGCTCGCCTTCACCGGTGAGTACCTCCAGGACTTCGACCGGCTGCTGGCCGCACACCCGGACGACGCGGAGGCGCTGGTCGCCGCGGTGGGCGAGCGGTACGGGGAGCTGACCCTGCCGGCCATCCTGGAGCTGAGCGTCGCCGCCAACCTCGCCCGCCCCCGCCCCCGCCCCCTGCCGGACGAGGACGGGATCGTCGACGCCGAACTGGTCGACGAGGACCCCGAGGACTGAGCCGGGGCGGACCGGGCGCCGCGGCGCGGATACTGGCGGCATGACGCCGTACGACGTGATCGTGCCCGCCGGGGGCGCCGCCCGCCGGCTCGGGGGAGCGGACAAGCCCGGGCTGACCGTCGGCGGGACGGCCCTGCTCGACCGGGTGCTCGCCGCCGCCGCCGGTGCCCGCACCACCGTGGTGGTCGGCCCGGCCCGGCCCACCGCCCGGACCGGGATCCGCTGGACCCGCGAGCGGCCGCCCGGCGGCGGACCGGTGGCGGCCGTCGCGGCCGGTCTGGCCGAGGTGACGGCCGAGGTGGTGCTGCTCCTCGCCGCCGACCTGCCGTTCCTGGACGCGCGGACCGTCGGCCGGCTGGCCGGGGCCCTCGCCGGGGCGGGGCCGGAGACCGGGGCGGTCGTCCTGGTCGACGCCGGCGGCCGCGACCAGCCGCTCGCCGCCGCCTACCGCACCGCGGCCCTGCGCGCCGCGCTGGCCGTCGCCGGGGACCCGGCCGGGCTGCCGCTGCGCCGGCTGACCGGCGGCCTGCGCACCCTGCGGCTGGCCGACACCGACGACGTGAGCCACGACTGCGACACCTGGGAGGAGCTGGAACTGGCCCGGGAACGGGACCGCTCCCGCTGACGCCCGCCGCCCCCTCTCATGGAGTCCCGGCCGGCCGGTTCACGGGGGCCGGCGGCCCGCCGTGCGGGAGACGACGCGCGGCGCTCATCGGGGAAACATCCCGGGGAAACCGCCGATCAGGCAGCATGGGGCCCATGGAGCGCACGCTGGATGACTGGATGGCCGAGGTCCGGGCCGAGCTGGGGATCGACCTGGACGTCGATGTCCCCGGACTGCTCGACCTCGCCCGGGTGGTCGCGCACGGGGTGGCCCGGCCCGCCGCGCCGCTGACCGCCTTCCTGGTCGGCTACGCGGCCGCGCAGCGCGGCGGCGGCCCGGAGGCCGTCACCGAGGCGTCCCGGCGCACCGCCGAACTCGCCGAGCGCTGGACGGCGGCGGCCGGGCCGGAGCACCCGTGAGCACGGTCGAGGAGGCCGCGGTGCCCGGTGGACGCTCCGCCGCCGGCCCGCTGACCTGGCCGCAGGCCCGGGCGGCCGCCCGCCGGGCCGGTCTGCACCCGCTCCCACCGCAGCGCCTGGACCTGGCCGAGGCGCTCGGCCGGACCCTGGCCGAGCCGCTCACCGCCCTCACCGACCTGCCGGCCTTCGACACCTCGGCGATGGACGGCTGGGCCGTCGCCGGACCGGGCCCCTGGCGGGTCGCCGGGCGGATACTGGCCGGGCAGTCGGGCGTGCCGCCGCTGGAGGACGGCGCGGCCGCCGAGATCGCGACCGGCGCCCAGCTGCCGCCCGGTGCCACCGCGGTGCTCCGGCGCGAGCACGGCGAGCGGATCGGCGCCCTGCTGCACGACCGGAGCCCGGGCTCGCTGACCACCGGCCAGGACGTCCGCCCGCGCGGTCAGGAGTGCCGCCGGGGCGAGGCGCTGCTGGCCGCCGGCACCCCGGTCGGCCCGGCCGTGCTGGGCCTCGCGGCGGCCTGCGGCCACGACGGGCTGGCGGTCCGCCGCCGTCCGGTCGTCGAACTCCTCGTCCTCGGTGACGAACTGCTCTGCGCCGGGGTCCCGCGGCCCGGCCTGGTCCGGGACGCGCTCGGCCCGCTGCTGCCGCCCTGGCTCCGCGCGGCCGGTGCCGAGGTGGGTGAGCCGCGGGCCGTCCGGGACGACTTCGGCCTGCTCCGGGACGCCGTCCGGCACTCCACCGCCGACGTGGTGGTCACCACCGGCGGCACGGCCGCCGGTCCGGTCGACTTCCTGCACCGGGCCCTGACCGAGGCCGGCGCCCGGCTGCTGGTCGACGGCGTCGCCGTCCGCCCCGGCCACCCCATGCTGCTCGCCGAACTCCCGGGCGGCCGCCACCTGGTGGGCCTGCCGGGCAACCCGCTGGCCGCGGTGGCCGGCGCCGTCACCCTCGCCCTGCCGCTGCTGCACGCCCGGTGCGGCCGGTCCGCCGGCGAGCCGGCGCTCGCGCTCGCCGCCGTGGACCTCGCCGGCCATCCCGTGGACACCCGGCTGCTGCCGGTGCGCCGCACCGCGCACGGCGTCGTCCCGCTGGCCTTCGACGGCCCGGCGATGCTGCGCGGCCTGGCCCGGGCCGAGGCGCTCGCCGTGGTGCCGCCCGGCGGCGCGGCGCAGGGCGCCACCGTCGAACTCCTGGAGGTCCCGTGAGTGCCCGCCGCCGTGAGTCGCCGCTGCGCCCGGTGACCCCCGGCACCGAGCCGTGGGCGGACGCCGGCATCGTGCTGCCCGCCCGGCGGACCGCGCCTGCCTTCCAGCAGGTCGGTTCACGGCTGCTGGTGGCCCTCGGCGTGCTGGTGGCCACCACCGTGATCGTCTGGCTCGACCGGGCCGGCTACAACGACAACGCCGGCGGCGGGGTGAGCTTCCTCGACGCGGCGTACTACGCCACCGTCACGCTCTCCACCACCGGGTACGGCGACATCACGCCGTTCAGCGACAGCGCCCGGCTCACCAACATCTTCGTGATCACCCCGCTGCGCGTGGTCTTCCTGATCATCCTGGTCGGCACCACGCTCGAAGTGCTCACCGAACGCACCCGTCAGCAGTGGCGGTTGAACCGCTGGAGGTCCACCGTGCGCGAGCACACCGTCGTGATCGGCTACGGCACCAAGGGGCGCAGCGCCGTCGACACCCTGCTCGGCCAGGGGGTGCGCAAGGAGGAGATCGTGGTGGTCGACCCGCAGCGCAAGGTGATCGACCAGGCCGCCCAGCACGGCCTGGTGGGAGTGGTCGGCGACGCCACCCGGACCGACACCCTGCTGCGCGCCGGACTGCCCGCGGCCGCGCGGGTGGTGGTGGCGCCGGAGCGGGACGACACCGCCGTCCTGATCACGCTGACCGCGCGTCAGCTGACCAAGGCGGCCACCGTGGTCGCGGCCGTGCGGGAGGACGAGAACGCCCCGCTGCTGCGGCAGAGCGGCGCCGACGTGGTGGTGACCAGCTCCAGTTCGGCGGGCCGGCTGCTCGGCATGTCGATGCTCAGCCCGCACGCCGGCGCGGTGATGGAGGACCTGCTCACCTACGGCAACGGCCTGGACGTGATCGAGCGTCCGGTGACCCGGGCCGAGGCCGGGCACGGCCCGCGTGAGTGCGAGGACCTCGTGGTGGCGGTGGTCCGCGGCCGCCGGGTGCTCAACTACACCGAGCCGGAGGCCCAGGTGCTCCAGCTCACCGACCGGGTGATCGTCATCAAGTGATCCGCCGGTGACTACAGTTCGTGTCATGAACGATCAACCGCAGCTCCCCTTCGGCACGTTCGAGACGGTCGCGCCGGCCCTCGACGTCCGCGACCTGCTGGCCGGGCCGGTGGCCGACGCCCTCGCGGCCTGGGCGGACCGGGAGGCCGCGCGGTCCGTCCTCTACGTGGACACCGACCCGGAGAAGGCGGACACCGCGGTGTTCTGCGAGACCTACGGGGTGCCGCTGGAGGCCTCGGCGAACTGCGTGGTGGTGGCCGCCAAGCGCGGCGGGGAGACCACGCGGGCCGCCTGCCTGGCGCTCGCCCACACCCGGGTGGACGTCAACCGGGCCGTCCGCAAGCGCCTGGAGGCGCGCAAGGCCTCGTTCGCGCCGATGGACGCGGCGGTCGAGCTGACCGGGATGGAGTACGGCGGCATCACGCCGGTCGGGCTGCCCGCCGACTGGCCGCTGCTGATCGACGAGGCGGTGGCCCGGGCGCCGTACGTGCTGGTGGGCAGCGGGCGGCGGCGGGGCAAGCTGATCCTGCCGGGCCGGGCGCTGGCGGCCCTGCCGGGCGCCGAGGTGCTGGCCGGGCTGGCCGGCTGAACAGGGGTGCTCCCGGCGGGCCGGCCGGGAGCGCGGACCGGGTTCGCTCGGCGCTCCCGCGGACCGCGCGGGGCGCCCCCGCCGCCCCGTCAGGACGCAGTAGCTTCGGGTCATGCATGCGATGACGATTCCCGAACCCGGCGGTCCCGACGCGCTGGTCTGGGCCGAGGTGCCGGACCCGGTGCCCGGTGACGGCGAGGTCCTGGTCGAGGTGGCGGCGACCGCCGTGAACCGGGCCGACCTGCTCCAGCGCCAGGGCTTCTACAACCCGCCCCCCGGCAGCCCGCCCTACCCCGGCCTGGAGTGCTCGGGCCGGATCGTCGCCCTGGGGGCCGGCGTGGCCGGCTGGGCGGTCGGCGACGAGGTCTGCGCGCTGCTGGCGGGCGGCGGCTACGCGCAGCGGGTCGCGGTGCCGGCCGGGCAGCTGCTGCCGGTGCCCAAGGGGCTCGACCTGGAGCAGGCCGCCGCGCTGCCGGAGGTCGCCTCGACGGTGTGGTCCAACGTCTTCCTGGTCGCGCACCTGCGCCCGGGGGAGACGGTGCTGCTGCACGGCGGGGCGAGCGGCATCGGCACGATGGCGATCCAGCTGGCCAAGGCGGTCGGCGCCCGGGTGGCGGTGACGGCGGGCAGCGCGGAGAAGCTGGCCCGGTGCGCCGAGCTCGGCGCCGACATCACGATCAACTACCGCGAGCAGGACTTCGTCGAGGTGCTCAGGGAGGCCACCGGCGGCGCCGGGGCGGACGTGATCCTGGACCTGATGGGCGCCGCGTACCTGCAGCGCAACGTCGACG
Source organism: Kitasatospora sp. NPDC059973 (assembly GCF_042737525.1). Taxonomy (NCBI): domain Bacteria; kingdom Bacillati; phylum Actinomycetota; class Actinomycetes; order Kitasatosporales; family Streptomycetaceae; genus Kitasatospora; species Kitasatospora sp. NPDC059973. Next base: position 19,684 of record NZ_JBHWUI010000143.1, read on the forward strand.
CGCTGGCGGTCAACGGCCGACTGGTGATCATCGGGCTGCAGGGCGGCGTGCAGGGCGAGATCAACCTGAACACGCTGCTGCGCAAGCGCGGCGCGGTGATCGCGACCAATCTGCGCGGGCGGCCGCTGGCGGAGAAGGCCGCGATCGTGGCGGCGGTGCGCGAGCACGTCTGGCCGCTGGTCGAGCAGGGCCTGGTGCGGCCGGTGATCGACCGGGTGCTGCCGCTGACCGCGGCGGCCGACGGGCACCGGGCGCTGGAGGCCGGCGATCAGGTGGGCAAGGTGGTGCTGCGGGCCTGAGGCGGGGCGGGGTCGGCGGGCCCGGGGAGCCGGTGGCCGGGCGGGGCGGTTGGTGCACAGCCGTTCGAAATGCCCGGAATGTCGGATTGTGTGACGCTGGTCCGGAGCTGTCCCGCCGCCGACCCCGCCCGTGCGCGGTCGGCCGTCGGAAGGACCTCGACCGTGGCCGCACCTTCGACCCCCTCGAACGCGCTCCTCGGGCCGCTGCCCGCCGCGCCGCCCCACGGCCGTACCCGCACCCGGGGCCGGGCCGGTACCGGTACCCCCCGTGATCGGGGCGACCACCGGGTGCGGCGGCTGCTGACGATGGCGGTGCTTGGCCTCGCCCTGCCGCTAACCGTCGTGCCCCCGGCGGCGGCCGCCGGTCCGCAGCGGCCGTCCGGCCCGTGGGAGGCGGTCGCCGGGCCCGCCGCGTCGGACCCGCCCACTGCGCCCGCCGAGCCGTCCCAGCCGTCCCAGCCGTCCGAGCCGTCCGAGCCGTCCACCGCCTCCGAGCCCGGCGCTCCGGCGGCGGACGGGCCGCAGCCCGGCGGCCCCGGGTGGTCCGGTTCGCCCTCGCCCTCGCCCTCCGCCGACGCCGGTCCGGCGTCCTCCGAGGCCTCGCCCCCGCCCGCCGCCGCACCCTCGGCGGAGCCGTCGGCGGCCGCGCCCCCGAGCACGCCGCCGGCCCCGGCCGCCACCCAGCCGCCCCCGGCCGCCCTCTCGGCGGCCGCCGCGCCGCCGTCGCACCAGGACTGGC
>NZ_JBHWUI010000144.1:0-20593 GCF_042737525.1 Kitasatospora sp. NPDC059973
CGCCGGGCCCGCGGACGGGTCGGGCGCGGCGGCGGGCCCGGACGCGGCGGCGGGCGCCGCGCCCCGGCTGGGCTCGGACGGGTCGGCGAGGCCGGCGGAGGAGACGGCTCCGGTGCTCATGCGGCCATGCTGTCCTGCCCGCCGACCAGGGGGAATTCCCCTATCGGGTGGTTCCGGCGGACGCCTGTCCACCCGTTCACTCCCGCGGGTCGCACCCCGGGCCGCACCCCGGGCCGCCGCGGACCCCGGGACCCGGCCGCCCCGGGCGCGGGCCGGCGGCGACCCGGGGCGGCCGGGAATCCGGTGGCGCCCGCCCCCTTCCTACTGGCGAGTAGCTTCGCTACAGTGTCCGCACGCACCACCGTCGGGCTTCGGGAGCCGCACCGACGGGGTCGCCGGCCGGCGCGTGATCGCGCGGAACGGTCCGGCGGCGGGCGGTGCGTCTTCACCGGTCGTAGCCGCGGGTCGCGGCGGGCCGGATTCTCGCCTCGTATCAGAGCCGCTTCCTTCACCCCGAGCGCCTGAGTACCACGGCACACCCGCAGCACGGCCGGAGCGGACCGGCGGCTGCGCCGGTGGGCCGCAACCGTCATCTCCCCATGCCCCCGCGCGCGGACCCTCCTCCGGCGGCGCGTCCGCCGGAGCGCGCGCGGGCCCTTATGACAAGGAGTCAGGACAGATGGAGCGTCCCTTCCCCACGGTCGCCGTGGTCGGCCTCGGCACGATGGGTGCCGGTGTCGCGGTGGCGGTCGCGCAGAGCGGCCGCCGAGTGATCGGCATCGAGGCCACCGAGGACTCCGCCGCCCGGGCCCTGGCCCGGATCGAGGAGGCCACCGCGCACGCCGTCGCCCGCGAGCGGATCACCGCCGAGGACCGGGCCGCGCTGCTCGCGCGGATCTCGGTCGGCCACGCGCTCGACGCCGCCGCCGCGGCGGACCTGGTGATCGAGGAGGTCCCCGAGCAGCTGGAGCTGAAGCGGGAGCTCTTCGCCGAGCTGGACCGGATCTGCCCGCCCGCGACGGTGCTGGCCACCGGCACCACCGCGCTGTCGGTGACCCGGATCGCCGCCGCCACCGCGCGCCCGGAGCGCGTGCTGGGCCTGCACTTCTTCAACCCGGTGCACACCATGAAGCTGGTCGAGGTGGTCCGCACCGTGCTGACCGCCCCGCAGGTCGCCGAGGACGCCGCGGCGTTCGCCCGCGACCTCGGCAAGGAGCCGGTGGCGGCGGGCGACCGCGCCGGCTTCGTGGTGAACGGACTGCTCTTCGCGTACCTGAACCAGGCCGCCGCGATGTTCGAGTCCAAGTACGCCACCCGCGAGGACATCGACGCCGCGATGCGGCTCGGCTGCGGGCTGCCGATGGGACCGCTGGCGCTGCTCGACCTGATCGGCGTGGACACCGCGCGGACCGTCCTGGAGGCCATGTACGAGCAGTCCCGGGACCGGCTGCACGCACCCGCGCCGATCCTCGGCCAGCTGGTCTCCGCCGGGCTGCTGGGCCGCAAGTCCGGCCGGGGCTTCTACACCTACGAGGCGCCCGGCTCGTCCAAGGTGGTCGGCGCCGCCACCGGGGCCACCGCGGCGAAGGCGCCCGGCCGGGAGGTGCGCCGGGTCGGCGTCTGCGGCTCCGGCACGATGGCCACCGGCATCGTCGAGGTGTTCGCCAAGGCCGGGTACCCGGTGCTGCTGGCCGCCCGCAGCCAGGAGAAGGCCGAGCGGGCCAAGGCGCAGCTGGCCCGGTCGCTGGAGCGCTCGGTGGCCAAGGGCCGGCTCTCCGAGGAGCAGCGCGACGCGGCGCTGGCCCTGGTGACGCCGGTCGGGCAGTACACCGAGCTGGCCGACGTCGACCTGGTGGTCGAGGCGGTGGCCGAGGACCTCGCGGTCAAGCGCGAGCTGTTCGCCACCCTGGACAAGATCGTCAAGCCGGGCGCGGTGCTCGCCACCACCACCTCCTCGCTGCCGGTGATCAGCTGCGCGGCGGCCACCTCGCGGCCGCAGGACGTGATCGGCCTGCACTTCTTCAACCCGGCGCCGGCCATGAAGCTGGTCGAGGTGGTCTCCACCGTGCTGACCGCGCCGGACGTCACCGCGACGGCGCTGGAGATCTGCGCCAAGGTGCGCAAGCACCCGGTGGAGTGCGGCGACCGGGCCGGGTTCATCGTGAACGCGCTGCTCTTCCCGTACCTGAACGACGCCGTGCGGATGCTGCAGGAGCACTACGCGACGGTGGACGACATCGACACCGCGATGAAGCTCGGCTGCGGCTACCCGATGGGCCCGTTCGAGCTGCTGGACGTGGTCGGCCTGGACGTCTCGCTGACCATCGAGCAGGTGCTGCACCAGGAGTTCCGCGAGCCGGGCCTGGCGGCGGCGCCGCTGCTGGAGCACCTGGTGGCGGCCGGCTGCCTGGGCCGCAAGACCGGCCGCGGGTTCCGCGACCACGCGCGCCGGTGACCACGCCGTCGGTCGGGGGCGCCGCGCCGCTGGGCGCGGGCCCCACCGGGACGGGCCCGGCCGGCCCGGCACCGCTCCTGCCGGGGCAGCCCGGGTACGGGCCGCCGCGCACCGGCTGGAGCCCCGGGGCGGTGTCGGCGCGCTGGCCGAGACCGGCCGTGACCGGACCGGTCGCCCCGGTACGACGGGGAAGGCCCGCGGCGCCGGCGCCGGGGGCGTGTAGCGTTCCGGGCATGGATCGGGTTCAGTCAGCCTCCCCGCAGCACTCCGCCGGACCGCGCGGCGCCGACCGGCCGTCCGGGGCCGGCGCCGAGGGGAATCCCGGCAACCGCCGGGCGGCCGCGCAGCGCCAGCAGATGCGTCAGGACCTGGCCACGGCGGCGATGGAGCTCTTCGCCTCGCAGGGCTACGAGGAGACCACGGTCGACCAGATCGCCGCGGCCGCCGGCGTGGCCCGGCGGACCTTCTTCCGGTACTTCCGGTCCAAGGAGGAGGCGATCTTCCCGGACCACGACGACACCCTCGTCCGGGTGGCCGACCTGCTGGCCAGTGCCGAGGCCGACGAGCACCCGCTGGACGTGGTCTGCCGCGGCATCAAGGAGGTGCTGCGGATGTACGCCTCCACCCCGGCGGTCTCGGTCGCCCGGTACCAGCTGATCCGTCAGGTGCCGGCGCTGCGCGAGCGGGAGATCGCCGTGGTGGCCCGGTACGAGCGGCTGTTCACCCGCTACCTGCTGGGCCGGTTCGACACCGGGGGCGAGATCCCCTCGGGCTGGCAGCGGGCCGGCGAGGACGACTCGATGCTGGCCGAGGTGTCGGCGGCGGCGGTCGTCGCGGCCCACAACCACGTGCTGCGGCGCTGGCTGAGGGCCGGTGGCCGGGGCGACGTGGAGGCGCAGCTGGACCACTCCTTCGAGGTGATCCGGCGGACCTTCTGGGCCTCCGCGGCGCCGGGGGTGAGACGGCGGGGGTCCCTGGTGGCACCCGGTGCCAGTGTGACCCCCCTGGAGGAGGCGGCCGCGAGCGCACTGAGTGCCAGCCCCGGAGGTGAGGTACTCATCACAGTGGCCCGGACCGACGCTCCGCTGGACGTCGTGGTGGACAGCATCAGGGCCGCGCTGAGCAGCGCCAGGCATGCCTGAGAGCTAGCGTTTCCGCAGGTCAGAGCAGTTCGAAGGGCCCGTACCGACGATCCGGTGCGGGCCCTTCGCGCACCCGTCGGCGGGCGCTCGAACGCGGATTTGATTCACCTGAATTGATGACACCCGGTGTCTTTACGAGTGGCACAGGGTGCCACTACCTTGTTACCCACCAGTCGCGGCGCCGCGGCTCCCCACCACGGCGCGCCGTCGTCCGGCGCTCCCACACCCCGGGAGCTGTGCCCAGCAAGGTCCACCGCAGATCCACCGCACGGTCCCAGCCAGGCCACCCGCCAGACCACCCAACCACCCATCTCAGCGAAGCCGGTGTCCGCTCCCGGCTCCCCCAGACGCCCTGTGCCCCTCACACAGGTACGCCTTCGGAGGCAGCCATGAAGGAAATCCTCGACGCGATCCTCAACTCCGACAGCACCGCGGCGGACTTCGCCGCGCTCAAGCTGCCGGAGTCCTACCGGGCGGTCACGCTCCACAAGGACGAGGAGCAGATGTTCGCCGGCCTCGACAGCCGCGACAAGGACCCCCGCAAGTCCCTCCACCTCGACGAGGTCGCCCTGCCCGAGCTGGGCCCGGGCGAGGCCCTGGTCGCCGTCATGGCCAGCGCCGTGAACTACAACACCGTGTGGAGCTCGATCTACGAGCCGGTCTCCACCTTCGGCTTCCTGGAGCGCTACGGCCGGCTCTCCCCGCTGACCAAGCGCCACGACCTGCCGTACCACGTGCTCGGGTCGGACCTCGCGGGCGTGGTGCTGCGCACCGGCGCCGGGGTCAACGCCTGGAAGCCGGGCGACGAGGTCGTCGCGCACTGCCTCTCGGTCGAGCTGGAGTCCCCGGACGGCCACAACGACACGATGATGGACCCGGAGCAGCGGATCTGGGGCTTCGAGACCAACTTCGGCGGTCTGGCCCAGCTGGCGCTGGTGAAGACCAACCAGCTGCTGCCGAAGCCGAAGCACCTGACCTGGGAGGAGGCCGCCTCCCCCGGCCTGGTCAACTCCACCGCCTACCGCCAGCTGGTCTCGCGCAACGGCGCGGGCATGAAGCAGGGCGACAACGTGCTGATCTGGGGCGCCAGCGGCGGCCTCGGCTCGTACGCCACCCAGTACGCGCTGGCCGGCGGCGCCACCCCGATCTGCGTGGTCTCCAACGACCAGAAGGCCGAGATCTGCCGGGCGATGGGCGCCGAGGCGATCATCGACCGCTCCGCCGAGGGGTACAAGTTCTGGAAGGACGAGAACAACCAGGACCCGCGCGAGTGGAAGCGGCTCGGCGCGAAGATCCGCGAGTTCACCGGCGGCGAGGACGTGGACATCGTCTTCGAGCACCCGGGCCGCGAGACCTTCGGCGCCTCGGTCTACGTCACCCGCAAGGGCGGCACCATCGTCACCTGTGCCTCCACCTCGGGCTTCATGCACCAGTACGACAACCGCTACCTGTGGATGTCGCTCAAGCGCATCGTCGGCTCGCACTTCGCCAACTACCGCGAGGCGTTCGAGGCCAACCGCCTGATCGCCAAGGGCAAGATCCACCCGACGCTCTCGAAGGTCTACTCGCTGGAGGACACCGGCCAGGCCGCCCTCGACGTGCACCACAACAAGCACCAGGGCAAGGTCGGCGTGCTCTGCCTGGCGCCGGAGGAGGGCCTGGGCGTGCGGGACGCGGAGTTCCGGGCGAAGCACATCGACGCCATCAACCGCTTCCGGAACGTCTGATGGCCGGACGCGACCGCCCCTGGCTGATGCGCACCTACGCGGGGCACTCGACCGCGAGCGACTCCAACGCGCTCTACCGCAAGAACCTCGCCAAGGGGCAGACCGGCCTGTCGGTGGCCTTCGACCTGCCGACCCAGACCGGCTACGACTCGGACCACGTCCTCGCCCGCGGCGAGGTCGGCCGGGTCGGCGTCCCGGTGGGCCACGTCGGGGACATGCGGGCCCTGTTCGAGGGCATCCCGCTCGAACAGACCAACACCTCGATGACGATCAACGCCACCGCGATGTGGCTGCTGGCGCTCTACCAGGTGGTCGCGGAGGAGCAGGGCGCCGACATCGCCAAGCTCACCGGCACCACCCAGAACGACATCGTCAAGGAGTACCTCTCGCGCGGGACGCACGTCTTCCCGCCCGGGCCCTCGGTCCGGCTGATCACCGACATGATCGCCTACACCGTCGGCAACATCCCCAAGTGGAACCCGATCAACATCTGCAGCTACCACCTGCAGGAGGCCGGCGCCACCCCGGTCCAGGAGATCGCCTACGCGATGTGCACCGCGATCTCGGTGCTGGACGCGGTGCGCGACTCCGGCCAGGTGCCGGCCGAGCGGATGGGCGAGGTGGTCGCCCGGATCTCCTTCTTCGTCAACGCCGGCGTGCGCTTCGTCGAGGAGATGTGCAAGATGCGCGCCTTCGCCCAGCTCTGGGAGAAGGTCACGCTGGAGCGCTACGGCATCCAGGACGCCAAGCAGCGCCGCTTCCGCTACGGCGTCCAGGTCAACTCGCTGGGCCTGACCGAGGCGCAGCCGGAGAACAACGTCCAGCGGATCGTGCTGGAGATGCTCGCCGTCACGCTCTCCAAGGACGCCCGGGCCCGGGCCGTCCAGCTGCCCGCCTGGAACGAGGCGCTCGGCCTGCCCCGCCCGTGGGACCAGCAGTGGTCGCTGCGGATCCAGCAGGTGCTCGCCTACGAGTCCGACCTGCTGGAGTACGGGGACCTCTTCAACGGCTCCGAGGTGATCGAGACCAAGACCGCCGAGCTGCTGGCCGGCGCCGAGGCCGAGATCGCCAAGGTGCTGGAGATGGGCGTCAAGGCGGGCAACCGGGGCATCATCCCGGCCGTCGAGTCCGGCTACCTGAAGTCCAACCTGGTCGCCTCGCACGCGGCTCGGCGGGCCCGGATCGAGTCCGGCGAGGACAAGATCATCGGGGTCAACTGCTTCGACACCACTGAGGAGAGCCCGCTCACGGCCGACCTCGACACCGCGATCATGGTGGTCGACCCGGCCTCCGAGCAGTCCGTGCTGGCCGCACTGGAGGAGTGGCGCGGCCAGCGCGACGAGGCCGCCGCCCAGCAGGCGCTGGAGGAGCTCAAGGCCATCGCCGGCACCGACGTCAACCTGATGGAGGCGACGCTCGCCTGCGCCCGCGCCGGGGTCACCACCGGCGAGTGGGCCTTCGCCCTGCGCGAGGTCTTCGGCGAGTACCGCGCGCCCACCGGCGTCGGCGGCGCGCCGGTCGCGGTGGCCGCCGAGCCCGGCGGCGAGCTGGCCGCGGTCCGCGAGGCGGTCGCCGCCACCGCCGCCGAGCTCGGCGTCGGCAAGCTGCGCCTGCTGGTCGGCAAGCCCGGCCTGGACGGACACTCCAACGGCGCCGAGCAGATAGCCGTCCGGGCCCGTGACGCCGGGTTCGAGGTGGTCTACCAGGGCATCCGGCTGACGCCCGAGCAGATCGTCTCGGCCGCCGTCGCGGAGGACGTGCACTGCGTGGGCCTGTCGATCCTCTCGGGGGCGCACTCCGAGCTGGTGCCCGACGTCCTGCACCGGCTCCGCCGGGCCGGGGTGGAGGATGTCCCGGTGATCGTGGGTGGCATCATCCCGGCAGCGGACGGCGAGGCCCTCAAGGCCGCCGGCGTCGCCGCCGTGTTCACCCCGAAGGACTTCGGCATCACCACCATCATCGGCCGGATCGTGGACGAGATCCGGCTGGCCAACAGGCTCCAGCCGTGGACGCCCACCACCGCCGCGTCCACCAGCTGATCGTGGAAGGAACTGACCACCCCTCATGAGCAACGCCAGCGACACCCCCGTCAACCGGCTCCGCCCCCGCCGCTCCTGCCTCGCCGTACCGGGCAGCAACCCGCGCTTCCTGGAGAAGGCCCAGGGCCTCCCGGCCGACCAGGTCTTCCTCGACCTGGAGGACGCCTGCGCCCCGCTGGTCAAGGAGAGCGCCCGGCACAACATCGTCGACGCGCTGAACAACGGTGACTGGGGCAAGAAGACCAAGGTCGTCCGCGTCAACGACTGGACCACCCACTGGACGTACCGCGACGTGATCACGGTCGTCGAGGGCGCCGGCCCCAACCTCGACTGCATCATGCTGCCGAAGGTCCAGGACGCCGAGCAGGTCCGGGCGCTCGACCTGCTGCTCACCCAGATCGAGAAGACCATGGGCTTCGAGGTCGGCAAGATCGGCATCGAGGCGCAGATCGAGAACGCCAAGGGCCTGATCAACGTCGACGCGATCGCCGAGTCCTCCCCGCGCCTGGAGACGATCATCTTCGGCCCGGCCGACTTCATGGCCTCGATCAACATGAAGTCCCTGGTGGTCGGCGAGCAGCCGGCGGGCTACCCGGCCGACGCCTACCACTACATCCTGATGCGCATCCTGATGGCCGCCCGCGCCAACGACCTGCAGGCCATCGACGGCCCCTACCTGCAGATCCGCAACCAGGAGGGCTACCGCGAGGTGGCTGGCCGCGCCGCCGCGCTCGGCTTCGACGGCAAGTGGGTGCTCCACCCGGATCAGGTCTCCGCCGCGAACGAGATCTTCTCGCCCTCGCAGGAGGACTACGACCACGCCGAGCTGATCCTCGACGCCTACGACTGGTGCACCTCCGAGGCGGGCGGTGCCAAGGGCTCCGCGATGCTCGGCGACGAGATGATCGACGAGGCCAGCCGCAAGATGGCCCTGGTCATCGCGGGCAAGGGCCGCGCCGCCGGGTTCGAGCGCACCTCCAAGTTCGAGCCCCCGCAGGCCTGACCCCTCCTGACCTCCTAAGGACCATTGAGATGCAGTTCGGACGCACCTACGAGGAGTTCGAGGTCGGCGCTGTCTACAAGCACTGGCCCGGCAAGACGGTCACCGAGTACGACGACCACCTCTTCTGTCTGCTCACCATGAACCACCATCCGCTCCACATGGACACCAACTACGCGGAGCGGACGACCGACTTCGGCAAGAACGTCGTGGTCGGCAACTACATCTACTCGCTGCTGCTCGGAATGTCCGTCCCGGACGTCTCCGGCAAGGCGATCGCCAATCTGGAGATCGAGTCGCTGCGCCACATCGCGCCGACCTTCCACGGCGACACCCTGTACGGCGAGACCACCGTGCTCGACAAGTGGCCGTCCAAGTCCAAGGACGACCGCGGCATCGTGTACGTCGAGACCAAGGGCTACAAGCAGGACGGCACGGTCGTCTGCATCTTCCGCCGCAAGGTGATGGTGCCGACGGCGACGTACATCAAGGAGCGCGGCGGCGAGCAGCCCGGCCGCCCGACTCCGCTGTCCTAGCCCGTCCAGAGCCGTACCACCCAGGAGCCCCGGAGGGGTAGGCCGCCGTCATCGGCCGATCCCCACCCCGGTACCGGGGGCCCTGCTGCCGCAGCCACGCCGGCAGGGCCCCCGGAAAATCCCCCCCCCGCTGTTCTGCCCTCCCCCACCCTCTCCCTCTTTCGCCACAGGAGCCGCACGATGGGACGCCTCGCACAGACCGACGGCCTCACCGAGATCCAGCGGGACATCCTCGCCACCGTGCGGGATTTCGTCGACAAGGAGATCATTCCGGTCGCGACCGAGCTGGAGCACAAGGACGAGTACCCCACCGCCATCGTGGAGGGGATGAAGCAGCTCGGCCTCTTCGGCCTCACCATTCCCGAGGAGTACGGCGGCCTCGGCGAATCGCTCCTCACCTACGCCCTGGTGGTGGAGGAGATCGCACGCGGCTGGATGTCCGTCTCCGGCATCGTGAACACCCACTTCATCGTGGCCCACATGATCAACGCGCACGGCACCCAGGAGCAGAAGGACTACTTCCTGCCGAAGATGGCCGTCGGCGAGATCCGCGGCGCCTTCTCGATGTCCGAGCCGGGCCTCGGCTCCGACGTCTCCGCGATCTCCACCAAGGGCGTCAGGGACGGGGACTCCTACGTCCTCAACGGCCAGAAGATGTGGCTCACCAACGGCGGCACGTCCACCCTGGTCGCGGTGCTCTGCAAGACCGACGAGGGCGGCAGCTCCCCGTACAAGAACATGACCACCTTCCTGATCGAGAAGACGGCGGGCTTCGGCCCGAACCCGACCGTCCCCGGGCTCACCGTGCCCGGCAAGATCGAGAAGATGGGCTACAAGGGCGTCGACACCACCGAGCTGATCCTCCAGGACGTCCGCGTCCCGGCCGACCGCGTCCTCGGCGGTGCCCCGGGCAAGGGCTTCTACCAGATGATGGACGGCGTCGAGGTCGGCCGCGTCAACGTGGCCGCGCGCGGCTGCGGCGTCGCCCGCCGCGCCTTCGAGCTGGGCATCTCCTACGCCCAGCAGCGCTCCACCTTCGGCAAGAAGATCGCCGAGCACCAGGCGATCCAGTTCAAGCTCGCCGAGATGGCCACCAAGGTCGAGGCCGCCCACCAGATGATGGTGATGGCCGCCCGCAAGAAGGACAGCGGCGAGCGCAACGACCTCGAGGCCGGCATGGCCAAGTACCTCGCCTCCGAGTACTGCAAGGAGGTCGTCGAGGACGCCTTCCGCATCCACGGCGGCTACGGCTTCTCCAAGGAGTACGAGATCGAGCGCCTCTACCGCGAGGCTCCGATGCTGCTCATCGGTGAAGGTACTGCGGAGATCCAGAAGATGATCGTCGGACGTCGTCTGCTGGAGGAGTACCGCATCGCGGAGTGAGGACGACCAGCACGAAGACTCGCCCGGGCGGCGCGGTGACGCTCCGCCCGGCGGGTTGACGGCCCGGTGACGGCCGGTCGACGGGCGTGCGGGCCCGTCCCGGCACCCCGCCGTGCCACCACGACCCCGGCCTGGTCCGCCTGGGGTCCGGCACGGCTCCCGAAGCGGCCGTAGGGCGTACAGCTGCTGTCACGCGCCTTGCGGCCGCTTCGGCGCACCCCGCGCGCGCCCCTGCGCCGACGGCCCGGGGTTCCCCGGGCATGCCTGTTGAGACAAGAGTCACCAGCCCTGCCCGGACCCTTGGGAACCGGAGCGGGTCGAGCTACGGTCGTATACACAGAAGGCGCAGCTGCGCCGCACGCAGGACACATGACCGAGCAGGCGGGTTGCCCACCCACCGTGTGGTCCCGATAGCATCCACCGGGACAGACGCCGTCCCTTTATTACTCGATCCCCGCGGTGGCCCCCGTCCAGCGGCCATGATCCCCCGCGACAAAGGTCTTCGATGCCCATCAGCCCGTCCCCTCACACCTCCGTCACGGACAGCGATGCCCTCGCCGCCACGACGGCCGGCCGGCGACCCCGCGTGACCATCGCGCGCGGAGCCACCCCCTGGTTCGTCCCCACCCTCGCCACGGCAGCCGTGACCACCGCCCTCACCCGGCGCAATGGCGCGTGGGCCCTGGCGGCGGTGCCCGCCTGTGCGCTCAGCGCCGGCATGCTGTGGTTCTTCCGCGACCCCGAGCGTGAGATCGGCACGGGCAGAGTGATCTCCCCCGCCGACGGCGTGGTGCAGAGCATCGACGCCTGGCCGGACGGCCGCACCCGGGTGGCGATCTTCATGAGCCCGCTCAACGTCCACGTCAACCGGGCGCCCCTGCCCGGCACCGTGACCTCCGTCGAGCACGTCGCGGGTGGTTTCGTGCCCGCGTTCAACAAGGACAGCGACCAGAACGAGCGGGTCGTCTGGCACTTCGACACCGAGCTCGGCGACATCGAGATGGTGCAGATCGCGGGGGCCGTGGCCCGCCGCATCGTGCCGTACGTCGACGCCGGTACCAAGGTCGAGCAGGGCGATCGGATCGGTCTGATCCGCTTCGGGTCCCGGGTCGACACCTACCTGCCGGCCGGCGTCGAGGTCGGCGTCGAGGTCGGCCAGAAGACCACAGCCGGGGTGACGCGCCTTGACCGTGACTGAACCTGAGACGATCGTCGGCCTGGACGACGAGGAGACGGCCCTGCGCCGCCGCCGTTGGGCGCGCGACCGCGAGCTGCGCGCCCCGCGCTCTCCCCAGCACCTGTCCACCGCCGACTTCCTGACCCTGGGGAACGCCGTCTGCGGCTTCCTGGCGATCTACTCGATCACCACCGGGGTCCTCGTCCCGCACATCACCAACCCGGACGCCGCGCCGGACAAGCACAGCGCCGCCACCGCGGTGACGCTGCTGCTGATCGGCTCGATGTGCGACCTCTTCGACGGACTGGTGGCGCGCAAGCTGCGCTCCTCCGCCCTCGGGGCCGAACTCGACAACCTGGCCGACCTGATCAGCTTCGGCATCGCGCCGGCCTACTTCGTCGCGGTCTGGGGCATGGTCTCGCCGGGCTCCGACAGCCGTCTCTCGGCGCTGATCGCGCTGACGGTGCTGCTGTCCGTGGTGCTGCGGCTGGCGCGGTTCTCCGCCGTGAAGATGCGACCCGGGGTGTTCCAGGGCATGCCCTGCCCGATGGGCGCCATGACGGTGATCGCCATCGTGCTGCTCGACCCGCCGTTCCTGCCCGGTCTGCTCGCCATCGCCGGTACCGCGTACCTGATGATGAGCCGGATCGAGTACCCGAAGCCGCAGGGGCTGCTGGCCACCGCGACGCTCTGCTGGATCGTGCTCTCGATCGGCTGCCTGGCGGCCTGGGCGACCGGCCTGAAGGGCGGCGACTACCTGCTGCACATCGGCGCCTACGGCCAGATCGCGCTCGCCGCGATGGCCCCGCTGCTGGTGATCCGGCGCAAGGTCGGCCAGAAGGTCGGGGACGTCCGGGCGCGCCGGGCGGAGTCCCGGCTCGGCTGACCCCGAGGGACGTACGACGAAGGGCCCGGATCCGCTCGACGGATCCGGGCCCTCTCGCATGCCCTGCGGCCCTTGCCGGGCCGGTGGTGACGGCCGTGCGGGCGGCGTGCGGCCCCGTGGCGGCCGGCTGCGGCCCTGCCGGGCCGGGTGGCGGCCGTCGGCCGCCGCGGTCAGGCCCGAGCGGCTCCGCGCCGCCGCGGTGCGCCTTGACGGCTACGCGCCGCCGCGGTGGACGCTGAAGGCCGAGCGCCGGGCCGCGCGGGCCACGACCGGGTCCGGGTGGACGCCGGAGACCGCGGTCAGCACCGACGCCGCCCGCGGGTGGCCGGACTGCCGGGCCCGGGCGAACAGCCGGACCGGGTCACCGGCCGAGGCGCCCTCGACATGGCCCACCAGCAGCTCGGTCTCGCCGTGGTCGAGCACCGCGGCCGCCGTGTCCACCCAGAGCCAGGCGGCGTCCTCCGCGCCCAGCACATCGGCCGGGGCGACGCCCTCGTCCGACTGCTCGGCCAGCCAGAGCAGCGCGTAGGGGCGCAGCACCGGGGCGTCCACGGCCGCCCGGACGGCCTGCTCGGCGGTGGAGCCGGCCACTCGCAGCGCCTCGAAGGCGAGGCCGCGCACCAGTGCGTCGTCACCCTGGGCGGCGTCCAGCAGCTCGGCCACCGCCCGGTCGGCCGGTCGGGCCGCCACCCAGGCGCGGAACTCGGCCCGGGCCGGGCCCGGCGAGTAGTCGGCGCAGGCGTTGAGCAGCTCGAAGGCGCTCTGCTCGATGTGCCCGGCGGCGGTCTGCGCGACGGTGCAGATCTCCTCCAGCTTGGCCCGCACCGCCCAGTGCCCGAGCGGGGAGAGCTCGGCGGCGTCGTCCTTGCGGACCACCGCGCCGACCGCGGCCAGGCCGTCCAGCATCCAGTCCAGGACGGCCGCCACGTCGGAGGGCGCGGCCGGGGTGTCGATCTGCGGCTCGCGGCAGGTGCCGCGGACGGCCGAGACCGCGGAGGCGGCGTGCGGCACGGGCGAGAGGCCCAGCGCGCCGTCGCCGCCGCCGACCCGGCGCTCGTCCAGGCCCCGGCGCAGCAGCTCCAGCAGTTCGCTGTCGGCGACCGGGCCGGCCACCAGGTGGAGGAAGGAGAGCAGCTGCGGCGCCTGGTCGACGGCCTGCCCGGCGAGTACCGCGAACACGCCGCGCAGGGCGGCGGGCGGCACCGGGGCGAGCAGCGTCCAGGCGTCGAACAGGGCGGACCAGCCGCGGACCACGGCCTCGTCGTCGTGCTCCCAGGCGTGCAGGCGCCAGCCGGGGGCGGCGCCGCCGTCCCGGGCCTCGACCAGGCCGACCAGCAGGGCCTGGCCCCAGGCCTTGCCGGCGGCGCCCACCGTCATGGCGAGGGCGCGGCCCGCGTCGCGGGCGTCCTCGGGGAGCAGCTCGCCGCGCTTGTCGACCTCGGCGAGTTCACCGGCCCAGCGGGCGATGCGGACGGCGTCGATCAGCATCCGACGGGCCAGCGGGGCGAGCTCGGCGGGAGCGGGGAAGCCGTCCGGCACCGGGACCCGGCCACGGCCGGGGGCTGGTGCGGGGCCTCGTCGGCGGGGTACGCCGGAGCCGCCCGGCCTGGCGCCGGCGGGGCGGTGGGCAGTTCCGGGGAGACGGGTCACCGTCGCACCGGAGCCGATCGTCGGCGGGAGCTGGGCATCACGGTCGCGCGGATTCCGAGACGTCACGTCGAGCAGTCTTCCCCTTGTACCGGCCTTCTGTCACATCCGATCGGCCCCGACTCCCGACAGGTGGTCGCAGGGGGTCGACAAGATCGGGCAACAGAGGCCAAACCGCCTGGCCGGATCTGTGTGACGCGGACACGCCAGCCTGGGGAAAGACGGGGCGGACGGGGTGCGGGAAGGGGCCCGAGAAGCTGTCCGGAACACGGCTGGGGCCGCCCGCGACGGGCCTCAGAGCAGCGGGGTGAGCCAGCGCCGCAGGTGCTCCTCGTAGCGGTCGGGGTCGGCGTTCCACAGGCCGGCGTGCTCGCCGCCGGGGACGGCCTGGAGGCCGACCACGTCGGAGCGGCGGTGGGCCAGCCGGGCGGCGGCCTGCCAGGGGGCCAGCGCGTCGTCGGGCCCGTGCAGGAGGAGCGTGGGCACCCGCAGGTCGGTGCCGTCCGCGAGGCGGGCGAAGTCGGCCAGATCCACGCCGGCCCGGCCCTCGGCCGCGAGCGCGCCCAGCTCGGCGGCGGCGCCCCGGTAGCCGGCCCGGGCGGCGCCCCGGCGCGCGGTCGCCGACCAGTCGAGCACGGGCGAGTCCAGCACCAGGCCGCGGATCGAGGAGGCCCAGGCGGAGCGGGCCGCGGTCTGCAGGACCATCGTCGCGCCGAGCGACCAGCCGTACAGGATGACCCGCCCGGCGCCGCTGTCCAGGGCCAGCCGCAGGGCCGCCTCGACGTCGCGCCACTCGGTCTCGCCGAAGTGGCCGAGGCCGTCCGGGGAGGCCGGCGCGCCCTCGTCGCCGCGGTAGGTGACGGCCAGGACGGGCAGCGCGAGCCGGTGCAGGACGGGCATCACCGGGAGGGTCTGCTGCCGGTCGGCGCCGGGGCCGTGCACCAGGATCACCCAGGTGCCCCGCTTGCCGTCCAGCCGCCAGGCGGGCAGCGCGCCCAGCTCGCCCTGGACGGCGGTCTCGGTGTACGGCAGGCCGAGGGCGCTGGTCGGGTCGCCGAGATGGACGCGGGGCGTGAAGCGGACCGCGGTACCGGGGGCCAGGGTGCCGCGGTCGGCGCGGACCAGCCGGCGGCTGACGCCCCGCTCGTCGGCGTGCAGGATCTCGCCGACCACCGCGTGCCCTCCGTCGCCCCACTCGACGGCCCAGCGGCCGGGGCGGGCGCTCTCGGCGCCGCGGGTGAAGGTGGCCCGTCCGGCGGCGAGGGTCAGCACCACGACGGGGCCGGCGGCCCGCTCACGGCCGACCGCCGGGCGGACCATCCGCTCGGAGGCCCTCCGGCCGATCAGCAGGACGGCGGCCCCGGTGCCGACGGCGGCGGCCGCCACGGCGGCTGCGGTTCCCCAACGCATATCGCTCCCCGCTCTGTTGGTCGCGGACTGGGCAGTCTGCCCACCAGTCCACTCGCGGGGGCGCCACCCGGCCACCGGACGCGGCCGTCCGGGTCACGGCGGCGCGGGTCCTGGCCGGGTCACCGCGGCACGGGTCTTGGCCGGGTCACCGCGGCACGGGTCTTGACCGGGTCACCGCGGCACGGGAAGCGGCTGCGGGAAGCGGCGGCGCGGTTCTCGGCCCTCTGGTCACGGCGGCACGGGAAGCGGCAGAGGGAGAGGGCAGGGAGGGGGGAGGCGCCGCGCGGGGGGCGGCGCGGTACCGGCCCGTCAGACCGGGATCTCGGTCTCCAGGCGCTCCAGCAGCTCCCAGAACCGCTCGCCGAGCGGCCGGGCCGCCGCCGCGCGGGTGTCCGCCGCCGGAGCCGGGGAGCCCCAGCTGCCGGCGCCCCAGTGGGAGGTGACCTGGTACTCGTTCTGCAGCGCCGTCAGCACGGCGGTGAGGTCGCCCTCGTGCACCGGCACGATCCGACCGATCGGCCGGAGCTGCGCCTGCCACCGGCCGTCCACGCACTGCCGCAGCCGCCGGTCCAGCTCCTGCGCCCGGCCGGTCACCGCGACCAGCTCGCGCAGGGTCGTGCCGAGCACCTGGGCCAGCGCGTAGGTCTGCTCCTGGTCGCCGTCCCACTGACCGGTCGCCTCGGCCCGCTGGTACCGGTCCAGTGCGAGGCCGATCCGGTGGGCCGCGCTCTCCTGGTTGAGCTCCCGGGCGACCCGGAAGTCCCGCAGCCGGGCCGGGCGGACGCCCATCAGCTGGGCCGGCGGGCACCAGAGCGCCCGGGCCAGGGCGATGAACTCGTCCTCGGCGGGGCGCAGCTCGCCGCTCTCCCAGCCGAGCACGTGGGAGGGCAGCAGCCGGACGCCGTGCGCGGCCATGCCCTCGACCACCTGCTCGGGGGTCAGCCCGAGGCCGGCGCGGTGCGCGCGGGCGGCCGCGGGCGAGAAGGGCACCGGGGGCACGGCGGGTGGCTGTCTGCGTCGCATGGCCCGACGGTAGGGGGTGGTCCGGCCGCCCCCCAGCCGCCGAACACACGAAGCGGGCCCGGAGGCTCCTCCGGGCGACTGGACGATCGCACAGGCTGTCATGCCCCTGCGGGGGGTGCCGATCGGAGGTAGTGACGGGGTCGGGCGGCCCGGCTCCGCTGTGACCAACCCCTCCGTGACCTTGGTTGACGCACGGTTCGGCCGCGTGATGGGATCCTTCAGCCAAACGGAGGCATGCAGAGGAAGCCGGTGCGAGTCCGGCGCGGTCCCGCCACTGTCACCGGGGAGCACACTCGGAGTCCCTCCTCCGCCGGCCACGGCGCCGGAGGGGGCCCACCGCGGCGGGCCGTCAGAAGCCGCCGCCGGGCCCGGGGGTGCGTTCGACCCGGAAGCCAGGAGACTCTCGCCCCCGGTACGTCGATCCAGGGCGCGGACCCTGAGTGAGGACACGCACGCGATGCAGGCTGCCCCGACCTTCCGAGCCCTCTGCTGTCCACCGTGCGCCCGCTGACCCGCGCCGCCGCCTTCGCCCTGGGGGCCGCGGCCGGGTACC
The DNA here is from genome assembly GCF_042737525.1 of Kitasatospora sp. NPDC059973. NCBI lineage: Bacteria > Bacillati > Actinomycetota > Actinomycetes > Kitasatosporales > Streptomycetaceae > Kitasatospora > Kitasatospora sp. NPDC059973. Next base: position 16,979 of record NZ_JBHWUI010000144.1, read on the forward strand.
TCGCCGACGCCCGCTTCGCCGACCCGCGCCGCGGCCACCCGGTGGCCGTCTTCGGCGGTGCGGCCGGCCGGCTGGAGCGGCGGATCTGGCGGGACGACCGCGCCGTCGGAACGGCTTTCACGGCGCTCTGCGTGGGCACCGTCGCGGCCGGCGCGCTGGCGGCCGACCGCACCCTGGGCCGCCGGCCGCTCGGGCGGGCCGCGCTGGCCGCCGCCGCGACCTGGACGGTGCTCGGCGGCACCTCGCTCACCCGCGAGGCCCGCACGATCGGACGCTCGCTCGCCGCGCACGACCTGACGGCGGCGCGGCAGCGGCTGCCGCACCTGTGCGGGCGGGACCCGAGCGCCCTCGACGAGGGGCAGATCGCCCGCGCGGTGGTCGAGTCGGTCGCCGAGAACACCGCCGACGCCGTGGTCAACGCACTCGTCTGGGGCGCCCTCGCGGGCACGCCCGGGCTGCTGGCGTTCCGCGCGGTCAACACCCTGGACGCGATGGTCGGCCACCGCTCGCCGCGCCACGCCCGGTTCGGCTGGGCCTCGGCGCGGCTGGACGACGTGGCGGGCTGGCCGGGCGCGCGGCTGACCGCGCTGCTGACCGTCGCCGCCGCGCCCGAGCCCCGGACGGCCTGGCGGGTCTGGCGCCGGGACGGCTCCGCCCACCCCAGCCCGAACGCGGGCCAGGCCGAGTCGGCCTTCGCCGGCGCGGTCGGCGTGCGGCTCGGCGGCACCCTGCGGTACGGCGCCCGGGTCGAGCACCGGCCGGTACTGGGCGGCGAGCTGCGACCGGTGACGGTGGACGACATCGAGCGCGCCTGCCGGCTCTCCCGCCGGGTGGGACTGCTCGCACTGGGTACGACCGTCGCCGGGCACGCCGTCGTGCAGGCACTCAAGGCGGGGACGAGAAGGGGGAGCGCATGAGCAACGCACTGCTGGTCGCCGGGACGACCTCGGACGCCGGCAAGAGCGTGGTCACCGCGGGCATCTGCCGCTGGCTGGCCCGGCAGGGCGTCGCCGTGGCGCCGTTCAAGGCGCAGAACATGTCGCTGAACTCCTTCGTCACCGCCGACGGGGCCGAGATCGGCCGCGCCCAGGCGATGCAGGCCCAGGCGGCCCGGGTGGAGCCCGAGGCGGCGATGAACCCGGTGCTGCTGAAGCCCGGCGCGGACGGCCGCAGCCAGGTGGTGCTGCTCGGCCGGGCGGTCGCCGAGGTCGGCGCGCTGGACTACCGCGACCGCAAGCCCGTCCTGCTGGAGCGCGCCCTGGAGTGCCTGGCCGACCTGCGCCGGCGCTACGACGTGGTGGTCTGCGAGGGCGCCGGATCGCCCGCCGAGATCAACCTGCGGGACCGGGACATCGCCAACATGGGCCTGGCCACCGCCGCCGGCCTGCCGGTCGTGGTGGTCGGCGACATCGACCGCGGCGGCGTGTTCGCCGCGATGTACGGGACGCTGGCGCTGCTGTCGGAGCAGGACCAGCGCCATGTGGCGGGCTGGTTCGTCAACAAGTTCCGCGGCGACGCGCGACTGCTGGCGCCCGGGCTGGAGATGCTGCGCGAGCTGACCGGCCGTCCGGTGCTGGGCACCCTGCCGATGCTGTCCGGGCTCTGGCTGGACGCCGAGGACTCCCTGGACCTGACCACCGTGGTGGACCGCGCCGAGGGGCGCGGGCCGCTCGGCGCCGACGTGCTGCGGGTGGCCGTGGTGCGCTTCCCCCGGCTGTCCAACTTCACCGACGTGGACGCGCTGGCCCAGGAGCCCGGGGTGCTGGTCCGCTGGGCCACCCGGCCCGAGGAGCTGGCCGACGCCGACCTGGTGATCCTGCCCGGCACCCGGGCCACCGTCGCCGACCTGGCCTGGCTGCGCGAGCGCGGCCTGGAGCCGGCCCTCAGGGCCCGGGCCGCGGCCGGGCTGCCGGTCCTCGGCGTCTGCGGCGGCTACCAGATGCTCGCGCGCGCCATCCACGACGACGTCGAGTCGAAGGCCGGTGCCGTCGACGGCCTCGGGCTGCTCCCGACGCACGTCCGGTTCGGCGCCGAGAAGGTGCTCGGCCGGCCGGTCGGCGAGGCCTACGGGCAGCCGGTCCAGGGGTACGAGATCCACCACGGGATCGTCACCGTGGAGGGCGGAGAGGCGTTCCTGGACGGCTGCCGGGTGGGGGCGGTCTGGGGCACGACCTGGCACGGCGCGCTGGAGAACGACGGCTTCCGGCGCGCGCTGCTGCGCGAGGTCGCCGCTCTGTCGGGCCGGGCGTTCGTGCCCGCGCCGGACACCTCGTTCGCCGAGGCGCGCGAGGCCCGGCTGGACCGGCTGGGCGACCTGATCGAGGAGCACGCGGACACCGACGCGCTGTGGAAGCTGATCGAGGGCGGGGTGCCGGCCGCGGGTTCGCTGCCGTTCCTGCCGCCCGGGGCCCCCTTGGAGAATCATGAGTGACGTCCGCTACCCCTTCACCGCGATCGTCGGAATGGCCGACCTGCGGCTCGGGCTGCTGCTCAACGCGGTCTCCCCGGCCGTCGGCGGCGTGCTGGTGCGGGGTGAGAAGGGCACCGCCAAGTCGACCATGGTGCGGGCGCTGGCCGGTCTGCTCCCGTCCATCGCCGCCGTCGACGGCTGCCGTTTCGCCTGCGACCCGGCCGCGCCGGACCCGGCCTGCCCGGACGGCGCGCACGACGGCGCCGACGAGACCCACCGCCCGGCCCGGCTGGTCGAGCTGCCGGTCGGCGTCTCCGAGGACCGGATCGTCGGCTCGCTGGACCTGGAACGCGCGCTGGCCGAGGGCGTGAAGGCGTACGAGCCGGGCCTGCTGGCCCGGGCGCACCGGGGCGTGCTCTACATCGACGAGGTCAACCTGCTCCAGGACCACGTGGTGGACCTGCTGCTGGACGCGGCCGCGATGGGCCGCTCCTACGTGGAGCGCGAGGGCGTCTCGGTGCGGCACGCGGCGCGGTTCCTGCTGGTCGGCACGATGAACCCGGAGGAGGGCGAGCTGCGCCCGCAGCTGCTCGACCGGTTCGGCCTGACCGTGGAGATCGCCGCCACCCGGGAGCCGGCCGAGCGCGCCGAGGTGGTCCGCCGCCGGCTGGCGTACGACGCCGACCCGGCCGGGTTCGCCGCGCGGTTCGCCGAGGACGAGCGCGCGCTCGCCGGGCGGATCACCGCGGCCCGGGAGCTGCTGCCCGAGGTGGAGCTGACCGACACGGCGCTGCGCCAGATCACCGCCGTCTGCGCCGCCTTCGAGGTGGACGGGCTGCGCGCGGACATCGTGATGGCCCGCACCGCCGTCGCGCTGGCCGCTTGGGCGGGCCGGACTCAGGTGCTGGAGGAGGACGTCCGCAAGGCCGCGCAGCTGGCCCTGCCGCACCGCCGCCGGCGCAACCCCTTCGACGCGCCGGGGCTGGACGAGGAGCAGTTGGAGCGGACCCTGGAGGAGCACGCCGGGCCCGAGGAGCCCGAGCCCGCGGAGCGGCCCTCGGAGGGGGAGCAGCCCGGCGAGGGCCCCGAGGGGAGCGGCCCCGAGGACGACGGCCCCGGCCCGGACGGCGGCGGCCCCGACGGTGGCGGCGGCGCGCCCGCGCCCGCGGACACGCCCGACGGCTCCGCGGCCGGCGGGCCCGAGC
>NZ_JBHWUI010000145.1:0-20457 GCF_042737525.1 Kitasatospora sp. NPDC059973
GCCCCGGGGCGGCTGCCCCGGGGCTCCTCCGGCGGTGGTGCGGATCAGGCCGGCAGGACGGCCTCGATCGCGGTGATCACCTCGGCCGACTCCGGCTCGGTGCGGGGCCGGATCCGGGCGGCCACGGTGCCGTCCGGCGAGACCAGGAACTTCTCGAAGTTCCAGGACACGTCACCGGCCTGGCCCTCGGCGTCGGCGGTCCGGGTCAGCGCCGCGTACAGCGGGTGCTGGTCGGCGCCGTTGACGTCCGTCTTCTCGAACAGCGGGAAGGAGACGCCGTAGGTGGTGGAGCAGAAGGTCTGGATCTCCTCGGCGCTGCCCGGCTCCTGCCCGGCGAACTGGTTCGACGGGAAGCCCAGCACGGTGAAGCCGCGCTCGGCGTAGCGCGCCTGGAGCCGCTCCAGGCCGGCGTACTGGGGCGTCAGGCCGCACTTGGAGGCGACGTTGACGATCAGCAGCGCCTTGCCCTTGTAGTCGGCCAGCGAGGCGGTCTCGCCGGACAGGGTGCGCAGCGGGATGTCGTACAGGCTCACGGAAGTCCCCTTCGGATGGTCGGATATCGGTGCAGCACTCGTCACGGAACGGTAGCCGCCCCGCCCCGGTCAACCACGACCGGGCTCCGGGTGTTCCGCCCCCTCTTCTGCTCCCGTCCGGCCGGACCGGGCGTCGGAGCGGGCCTCGGGCCGGCCGTCGGTCCGGGCCTCGGTCCGCGCGTCGAAGCGGGCGGCGACGGCGGCGAAGTCGGCACTGAGCCAGCGTTCGGGGCGCATTCGGATGGCGATGTCGGCGGTCAACTGCTCGGTGGTGGCGGCGAGGTAGGCGCGGGCGGTGGCGGGCGGCATGTAGCGGTGGGCCATCGCGGCGCGCTCGGCCGGGTCGACCCCGTCCTCGATCGCGACCACCGGGCCCTCCACGCTCACGTAGCGGCAGGGCGGCTCCTCCTGCTGGGCACAGAGCGCGAACCGCCCGCTGGCACGGATCCGGCGGGCCTTGGCGGAGTCCCGGCCGGTCAGGATGGTGAGGACGCCGCCCGGCCGGTAGGAGTACCAGATCGGGACGGCCAGCAGGCGCCCGGCCGGTTGGGCGCCGTCGTCGCCGACGGCCAGGACGCCGACGTGCGGGCCCGCCAGGAAGGCCTCGCGCTCGGACAAGCTCATGGTGAAGGGCACGGAGTGGCCTCCCGGGCTACGGAAGCCCGCGCGCTGCGGTCGCGTGCGGGCGGTGCACCGGTACGTACCCGGACGACCGGCGTGCCGAACGCGGTCGCGCCGGACGGGGCGGGCTCGCCGCCGGGCGGGCGCCGTCGTGCGCCCGGTGCGGCCCGGGGGTGCCGCCCGCGCCCCCGGGGGGGCGCAGGCCCGGCGCCGGTGGGGGCGCCGGGCAACCGCGCGGCTCAGAGCGCCAGCGGCTTGATGGCCGTGGGGGCGTGCTCGGGCAGGGTGGCGAGCTCCTCGAACTCGGTCACGTCGCTCATGTCGACGGTCCGGCTCATCGAGATGTTGGTGATGCGCTCCAGGATGGCCTCGACCACGACCGGGACGCTGTGCTCGGCGGCGAGCTTCTTGGCCTCCTCGAAGGCGGCGCCCAGCTGGTCGGGGTCGGTGACGCGGATGGCCTTGACCCCGAGGCCCTCGGCGACCTTGACGTGGTCGACGCCGTAGACGCCGAGCTCCGGGGTGTTGATGTTCTCGAACTCCAGGTTGACCTGGAAGTTGATGTCCAGTCCGATCTGCGCCTGGCGGATCAGGCCCAGGTAGGCGTTGTTCACCAGGACGTGGATGTAGGGGACCTTGTGCTGGGCGGCGACCGCCAGCTCCTCGATCATGAACTGGAAGTCGTAGTCGCCCGAGAGCGCGACGATCGGGGTGCCCGGGTCGGCGGTGGCGGCGCCGATCGCGGCCGGGATGGTCCAGCCGAGCGGGCCGGCCTGGCCGCAGTTGATCCAGTGCCGCGGCCGGTAGACGTGCAGCATCTGCGCGCCGGCGATCTGTGAGAGGCCGATCGTGGTGACGTAGCGGGTCTCCGGGCCGAAGGCCTTGTTCATCTCCTCGTAGACGCGCTGCGGCTTCATCGGGATGTTGTCGAAGTGGGTGCGGCGCTGGAGGGTGGCCTTGCGCTCCTGGGCGGACCCGGCCCACGCGGTGAAGTCGGGCAGCCGGCCCTCGGCCTTGAGCTCCTTGGCGACCTCGACGAAGAGCTCCAGCGCGGCCTTGGCGTCGGAGGCGATGCCGTAGTCCGGGGCGAAGATCTTGCCGATCTGGGTGGGCTCGATGTCGACGTGGACGAACGTGCGGCCCTTGGTGTACGCCTCCAGGTTGTACCCGGTGTGGCGGTTGGCCCAGCGGTTGCCGATGCCGAGGACGAAGTCCGACTCCAGGAAGGTCGCGTTCCCGTAGCGGTGCGAGGTCTGGACGCCGACCATGCCGGCGCTCAGCGGGTGGTCGTCGGGGATGGTGCCCCAGCCCATCAGGGTGGAGATGACCGGGACGCCGGTCAGCTCGGCGAACTCGACGAGCAGGTCGCAGGCGTTGGCGTTGATGATGCCGCCGCCGGCGACGATCAGCGGGCGCTCGGACTCCAGCAGGAAGCGGATCGCCTTCTCGGCCTGGGCGCGGCTGGCCCGCGGCTGGTAGACCGGCAGCGGCTGGTAGGTCTCGGGGTCGAACTCGATCTCGGTCAGCTGGACGTCGATCGGCAGGTCGATGAGGACCGGGCCCGGACGGCCGGAGCGCATCAGGTGGAAGGCCTCCTGGAAGACGCCCGGGACCTGGGCGGCCTCCAGCACGGTGGTGGCCTTCTTGGTGACCGGCTTGGCGATCGAGGCGATGTCGACGGCCTGGAAGTCCTCCTTGTGCAGCTTGGAGACCGGCGCCTGGCCGGTGATGCACAGGATCGGGATCGAGTCGGCGATCGCCGAGTAGAGGCCGGTGATCATGTCGGTGCCGGCCGGGCCGGAGGTGCCGATGCAGACACCGATGTTGCCGGCCTTGGCGCGCGTGTAGCCCTCCGCCATGTGGGAGGCGCCCTCGACGTGCCGGGCCAGTGTGTGCCGGATGCCGCCGCCCTCCTTGAGGGCCCGGTAGAACGGGTTGATCGCCGCGCCCGGCACGCCGAACGCGACCTCAACGCCTTCGAGCTTGAGGATCTCCACTGCCGCGCGGGCGGCTGTCATACGAGGCATCGGGTATCTCCTGCATCGGCCCGCAGTGGGTCGGAGGGCTCATCTCCAGAATTCCACCATACGGAAGAACGGTTTCTGTATGCGGAAACAAAGTAAGGCGGGGCCCGTCGGGGCGTCAAGGGGGCTTTCAACAGAATGTGGAAGCGGGGCGTGCCGCGGGGATGGCGGGAAACCGCAGGTGGCGGGCGCGGGGGAGGGGGTGGGCCGGCCGTCCGGCCAGGCTGTCATGGCGGGCGCGGCCGGACCATCGCCCGTTCCTCCAGTCCGCCGGGCCCGGGCGGGCCCGGCGGTCGTCCCTTCGTGCAAAGCGCGCGCTTCCGGCACCGGCCTCGTTCGTGTGCCAGTCCACGGGCCGAACGCGCGTACCCGGCCGGAGCCCCGGGTCGGCGCGGAAAGTGTCGCCGGCGTGCGGCTCGTGTGAAGATTCGGTGGGCGAGGTCGGCCTCGCGCGGGGCCCTGGGTACCGTCGGTGGCACGCCGGACCCGTCATGGTTGCCATGTTCAACTCGGGCCGCGGCAGGGGGATTTGGGATCGACCGGGGAGCGGGGGAGCTCCGGCCGTCGGGTCCCGTTCCCGGACCGGGCCCGCCCGGTCCGCGCGCGGCCGACCGAGGCACCGCCCCCTGACCGCACCCGCTCCGCCCCGACACCCATCGCCGCCGCCCGCCACGGCCGCCCGGCCCGCCCGGACGGCCGCCCGTACCGACGCCGCCCGCGCCGTACGCGCCGCGGAGGCCGCCGGGTGCCCCGCCGAGGTCGCGCCCGGTGCGCCGACGCGGTGAGCGTCCACCGGCGCGCGACCCGTTCGCCCGCCAGGTCCGCCAGGTCCGCCAGGTCCGTCCTCGCCGTCCGCCCGCCAGGTCCGCCCGCTCCGGCGTCCGGCCGCCCGCCCGGCCCGCCCGCCCCGGCGTCCGCCCGTCCGGACGCACCCAGCAGCGCGTCCGCCCGTCGGCGGGTGCGCGGAAGGAACGTACCCATGCTCCGACCCGCCTGCTGTCCCCCCGTCCGCCCCGGCACCGCTGCGGCGGTGACCCGATGAGCGCCCCGTCCGGCCGGTCCGAGAGTCCGCCGGGCCGGTCCGGCGAGGGCGCCCCGCCGGGCCGGGCCCGGCGCGTTCCCGTCCGTGCCGTGCGCGCCGTGCCCTGGCGCTTCGACCTGCCGGCCTCCCTGGTGGTCTTCCTGGTCGCCCTGCCGCTCTGCGTCGGCGTGGCCGTCGCCTCCGGGGTGCCCGCCGAGCTCGGCCTGGTCACCGGGATCGTCGGCGGCCTGGTGGTCGGCGCGCTGCCGGGCAGCAGCCTCCAGGTCAGCGGCCCGGCCGCCGGGCTCACCGTCCTGGTCTACGAGGCCGTCCAGGAGTACGGTGCCGGCGCGCTGGGCCTCCTGGTGCTCGCCACCGGCCTGCTCCAACTGGCCATGGGCGCCCTGCGGCTGGGCCGCTGGTTCCGTGCGATGTCCGCGTCCGTGGTCCACGGCATGCTGGCGGGCATCGGCCTGACCCTGCTGTTCGGCCAGCTCTACGCGCTCGCCGACCGCAGGGCGCCCTCGACCGGGCCCGAGAAGATCGCCGGCCTGCCGGCGCTGCTGCGCGACGCCGTCACCGGCGCGGCGACGCCGGCCGCGGTCGCCCTCGGCGTCGCCACCCTGCTGGTGCTGGCCTTCTGGAAGTACCTGCCCGCCCGGGTGGCCCGGACGGTGCCCGCACCGCTCGCTGCCGTCGGCCTCGCGGCCGCCGTCACGGCCGCCGCCGACCTGCCGGTCGCCCGGATCCGGGTCTCCGGCCTGCTGGACGTGGTCCGGCTGCCGGAGCGCGACGCGTTAGGCGCGCTGGCGAGCACGGCGGGCGTCGGTACCGTCCTCGCCTTCACCCTGATCGCCTCGGCCGAGACGCTGTTCAGCGCCGCCGCGGTGGACCGGATGCACCACGGCCCGCGGACCGACTACGACCGTGAGCTGACCGCGCAGGGCGTCGGCAACACGCTCTGCGGCCTGCTCGGGGCGCTCCCGATGACGGCGGTGATCGTCCGCAGCGCGACGAACGTCCAGGCCGGCGCCCGCACCAAGGCCTCCCGCGTCCTGCACGGGCTCTGGCTGCTGCTGTTCACCGCGCTGCTGCCGGGGGTGCTCGGCCTGGTCCCGCTCACCGCGCTGGCCGCCGTGCTGGTGCACGCGGGCGCCAAGCTCGTCCCGGTCCGGCGGATCGTCGGGCTCTGCCGCGAACACCGCGGCGAGGCGGTGGTGCTCGCGGTGACGGCGGTCTCGATCATCGCCACCGACCTGTTCGAGGGCGTCCTGATCGGGATCGGCCTGGCCGTGGTCAAGTCGGCCTGGCAGACCTCGCACCTGCAGATCGCGGTGGAGGAACTGCCGCCCCCGGAGGCCCCGGAGCCCGTTCCCGCCACCGGCGGGGCCGCCGGCCCGGCGCTCACCCGGGCACCGCTGCGGGTCCGCCTGAGCGGCAACGCGACCTTCCTGCGGCTGCCCCGGCTGCTGGACACCCTGGAGCGGCTGCCGGCGGACCGCCCGGTCGAGCTGGACTGGTCCGGGCTGCGCCACCTGGACCACGCCTGCACGGTGGCGCTCAGTACCTGGGCCGAGCAGCACCGGGCCCGCAGCTCCGCGCCGCTGGCGGTCGAACCGCCGCTGCCGACGGTGGCCTGACGGGTCGTCCGGTCTGATGGCTCGTCCGGCCTGCCGGGGAGACCTGCTCGGCAGGGGGGCCGGCTCGTCAGGGTGCCGGGTCGTCGGCCGGGCCGGCCGGGACGGGCGGCTAGCCTGGTCGCGGCGCCGGGGCGCCCGACGGACCGGGCACCGGGACAGCGCCGAGCCGGAGGAGGAACAGAGCCGTGATCGCAGCGTTTTCGGTCACCCCGCTGGGGGTCGGCGAGGAGGTGGGGGAGGCGGTCGCCGCCGCCGTCCGGGTGGTCCGCGCGAGCGGGCTGCCGAACCGCACGGACGCGATGTTCACCAGCGTCGAGGGGGAGTGGGACGAGGTGATGCCGGTGATCCGGGCGGCGATCGAGGCCGTGAAGGCCTACAGCGGACGGGTCAGCACCGTCATCAAGATCGACGACCGGGCCGGGGTCTCGGACGGGCTCACCGCCAAGGTGGCCTCGGTGGAACGCCACCTCGCGGAGGGGTGAGCCCCGGCCGGCCCTGCGGTGAGGCCCGGCCCGCCGACCCGAGCGGGCCGGCGGGCCGGGCTTCGGTCAGCGTGCCGCGGTGGGCTGGGTGCTCTGCTCCGCCGGCGCGGAGCCGTAGGCCCGGTCGGCCGTCCACCGGGGGAGCAGCCGGTCCACCGCGAACGGTCCGGAGCCGAGCGCGGCTATCGCGAGGAACGCCCAGCAGAACAGCACCGAGGCCTCGCCGCCGTTCTGCAGCGGCAGCAGGGCGTGCTCCTGGTGGACGGTGAAGTACGCGTAGGCCATCGAGCCGGAGCAGAGCAGGGCGGCGGTCCGGGTGCCGAGTCCGGCCAGGACCAGGACGCCGCCGACGAGCTGGATCAGTGCGGCCCACCAGCCGGGCCACTGGCCGACCGGGACGGAGCCGCCGCCCTTGGCGCCGCCGAAGACGCCGAAGAGCGAGGCGGCGCCGTGGCAGGCGAAGAGCAGCCCGACGACGACGCGAAAGACCGTCAGGACGAGGGGGCGGACGGTGTCGACCGCTTGCTGGGGAGTAGCCGGCATGGACGTCTCCTTGGGGGAGGGGGTGGGGGACGGGCGGCGGTAAGGGTACCCTTATCTGGAATCGCCTGACAATACTCTGTCAAGTGCACCGTGTTCGAATTTGTTCACCGTCCGTTGTTCGCACGTCAACCGTCCGCTGTCGGCCCGCCCTCTGGCCCGGCGCGCACGGTATCCGGTACTCGCCGTGGCGGTCGCTCTCCTCTTTCTTGACCGATCGGTCTGAATATGACTAGGGTTCAGACATGGCACGGACCAAGGAATTCGACCCCGACGCGGCGCTCCAGGCGGCCCTGGAGCTGTTCTGGCGGCGCGGCTACGAGGCCACCTCGATGGCGGAGCTGGTCGAGGAGCTCGGGATCGCCCGTGCCAGCATCTACGCCACCTTCGGCAGCAAGCACGAGCTCTACCTGCGGGCGCTGGAGCGCTACGGCGAGCAGCACAATCCGGTGCTGCTGGCCGAGCTCTCGCAGCCCGGCCCGGTACTGCCGGCCGTCCGCGGCCTGGTCCGGCGCTTCGCGCGGGAGGCCGGCGAGGACGGCGCGGGCGGCCCCAGGCGCGGCTGTTTCGTCACCAACACCGCCGTCGAGCTCGCTCCGCACGACCCGGACGCGGCCCGGCGGGTGTCCGCCAGCCTCGACCACCTGGAGACGGTGCTCACGGCCGCGCTGGTCCGGGCCGAGGCGCAGCGGGAACTGCCCGAGGGGCGCGACCCCGTGGCGCTGGCGCGGATGCTGCTGGTGCTGATGCAGGGCATGCGGGTGATCGGCAAGGCGGGTGACGCCGAGGCCCGTCTGCGGGCCGCCGCCGAGCAGGCGCTCGGCCTGCTGGACTGAGCGCGCCGCCCGGGCCGGCGCCACGGCCCGCCCCGGGGGCTTCCGACGGCCTCGCGACCGGCGCAGTGTGCTGTCCAAATTCTGGACCGAACGGTCATTATCAACTAGGGGGATTCGATGGCACAGGGGGTTTCGACACCCGCACGGGTGGACTCGCCGGCTTCTCGGCCCGCGCCCGCCCGCACCACCGCGCGGGTGCCTTCGCGGCCGGCCCCGTCGCAGGCGTCACGGCGGTCGGGGTTCGCCCTGCTCGGTGCCGTGCAGGCGACGCTGATCTTCACGATCATGATTCTCTCCGTCCCGCTGCCCCTGGTGGGCCGGGAGTTCGGCCTCGGCCCGTCCGGCATCCTGCTGCTCAGCGCCGCGTACGGACTCTCCTTCAGCTCCCTGCTGCTGCTCGGCGGCAGGCTCGCCGACCGGCACGGCGGCCGGCGGATGCTGCGGGTCGGCCTCGTCCTGCTGGCCGTCGCCTCGGTGGCCGGCGCGCTCGCCCCCACCTTCGCCGTCCTACTGGTGACGCGCTTCGCCCAGGGCGTCGGCGCCGCGCTCGCCGCTCCGGCGGCGGTCGCGGTGGTGCGGTCGCTCTTCCCCCGGTCCGCCGACTACGGCCGGGCGATGGCCACCTGGGGCGGCCTCTCGGCGCTCGGTGCCACCGGTGGCAGCCTGCTCTCCGGGGTGGTCACCGCCTGGGTCTCCTGGCGCTGGATGTTCGCCGTGCCGGTCCTGGTGGCGCTGGCCGGGCTCGCCCTCTCCGGTCGCCTGCTCCCTGCCGCCGAGCCGGCTCCCGGCGCGCCCCCGGCGCTCGACCTGCGGGGTGCGGCGCTCGCCACCGCCGGTGTCTCCGCGATCAGTTACGGCCTGGTCGGGTCCGGGGAGCACACCTGGGGCGAACCCGTGGTGCTCCTTCCGCTGGCGCTCGGCGCCGCCCTGCTGCTCGCCTTCGCCGCCGCCGAACGGCGCACCGCCGACCCGCTGCTGCCGCCCGGCTTCCTCGCCGACCGCCGCCGGGCCGCCGCCCTGGTCGCCGTCATGGCGACCGCCGCGGCCACCGCGCTGGTCTTCCTGATCCTCCCGCTCTACCTCCAACAGGTCCGCGGCTGGGGCGTGCTGGCCACCTCGGCGGGCTTCCTCCCGTACGCGGCGGTCCTGCTGGCCGCCGGCCGGCTGGCCGGACCGCTGATCGCCCGCCACGGACCGGCCGCCGTCACCGCCGGGGGCCTGGCGGTGGCCGCCGGAGGCCTGGCGCTGCTGGCCGGCGTCGGCCCCGCCACTCCCTTCGCCACCGGACTGCTGCCCGGTCTGCTCCTGCTGCCCGCCGGGGCCGGCCCGGCCTTCGCCGGCTCGGCCGTCCTCGCCACCGGGGGCGTCCGGCCCGGGCGCGCCGGTCTCGCCGCGGGCGTCCTGAACACCGCGATGGAGCTGGGCCCCACCGCCGGCGTCGCCGCCCTGATGGCGCTCGCCGCCACTCGTCCCACCGCCGTCGGCGGCTACGCCGCCGCCTTCGCGGCGGCCGCCGCGGGCCTCGCGCTGACCGCCGCGGCGGTCACCCTGCTGGCCCGCTCCCGACCCGCACGACCCCCGTTCACCCACACCGAGGAGTACTCAGCATGACCACGCGCTTCGCCGACAAGTCCGTCCTGGTCACCGGCGGCGGCACCGGCATCGGCCGGGGCATCGCCCTCGCGTTCGCCCGGGAGGGGGCCCGCGTCGCGGTCGCCGGCCGCACCGAGGGCCCGCTGGCCGAGACCGTCCGGCTGATCGAGGAGGAGGGCGGCAAGGCCGTCGCCCTCGTCGGGGACGTCGCGGACGCCGCCGACGCCGCCCGGCTCGTCCGGGAGACCGTCGCCCGGCTCGGCGCTCTGGACATCGCCGTCAACAACGCCGGCATCCTGGGCGCGGTGGCACCGATCGCGGACCTCGCCGAGGAGGACTGGCAGCGGGTCGTCGACACCAACCTGACCGGCACCTGGCTCGCCATGAAGCACGAGATCGCCCACATGCGGACCCAGGGCGGCGGCGCCATCGTCAACATCGCCTCCAACCTCGGCGTCCACATGCGGCTTCCGGGCCTCGGCGCCTACGCGGTCACCAAGGCCGCCGTCAGCGCCCTGACCCGCAGCGCGGCCCGCGACCACATAGCCGAGGGCGTGCGGATCAACTCGGTCAGCCCCGGGCCGGTGGAGACCCCGATGTCCAGCCGCCCGGGCGAGAGCGCCGCCGACAAGGCGGACCGGATGAAGTCGGACGTCCCGGTCGGCCGGGCCGGCGCCGTCGAGGAGATCGCCGCCGCCGTCCTCCACCTCGCCTCACCCGAGTCCGCCTACACCGTCGGCGCCGACCTCGTCCTCGACGGCGGCATCACCGCCTGACGTCCGCCCCGCCTGACGCTCGCCCCCCGTGAACGGCCGACCGGTGACCAGTCGGCCGTTCACGTCCGTCCGGCCCCGCCCGGTGTGCCGTCCTAGGCGGACAGGGCTTCGCCGTCGTGCGGGAGGGCGCAGGCGGCGGCCAGGTCGTCGAGGGAGAGGTCGAGCGCGTAGGCCAGTGCCACGACCGTGAAGAAGGCCGGCGTGGGGGCACGGCCGGTCTCGATCTTGCGGAGGGTCTCCGAGGAGATCCCCGCCACCGCCGCGATCTCGACCATGCTGCGCGTGCCGCGGGCCGCGCGCAGCAGGGCGCCGAAGCGCTCGCCGCGTTCGCGTTCCCAAGGGGTCAGCGGAGTCCTCACCATGCGCCGATCCTAGACCCGACTGGACCGTGATAGATATACCGGTATAAGAATTGGGTAGAGATGCGGGAGGGCACGGCCATGGTGGAACTCAAGAACGACACGGCGCTGGCGGCGATGCGGGAGGCCGGGCGGGTGGTCGGCGAGGCGCTGGCCGCCGTCGAGCGGGCGGCCGCGGTGGGGGTGAGCCTGCTGGAGCTGGACGAGGTGGCCCGCGGGGTGCTGAGCGGGGCGGGCGCGGTGTCGCCGTTCCTCGGCTACCGGCCGTCCTTCGCGCCGGTGCCGTTCCCGGCGGTGATCTGCGCCTCCGTCAACGACGCCGTGGTGCACGGCATCCCGGACGGCTACCGGCTGCGCGACGGCGACCTGGTCAGCATCGACTGCGGGGCGGTGCTGGACGGCTGGGCGGGCGACGCCGCCGTCAGCTTCGCCGTCGGGACGCCCCGCGCGGAGGACGCCGCGCTGATCGACGCCACCCGGCGGGCGCTCGAAGCCGGGATCGCCGCTGCCGTGGTCGGCAACCGGACCGGTGACATCGGGCACGCGATCGCCGCGGTCGCGCGGCGGGCCCGCCGGGGGGTGCCGGAGGGGTTCGGCGGGCACGGCATCGGGCGCCGGATGCACGAGGAGCCCTCGGTGCCCAACGAGGGCCGCCCGGGCCGGGGTTACCCGCTCAAGCCGGGGCTGGTGCTCGCGATCGAACCGATGCTGACCGGCGGCGGCCGGTCCGACTACCTGACCGACGAGGACGGCTGGACCCTGCGGACCACCGACGGCAGCCGGGCCGCGCACTTCGAGCACACCGTGGCGATCACCGAGGAGGGACCGCGCATCCTGACCCTGCCGTAGCGCCCTCCCGGGGCCGTCGTCGCCGCGCCCCGCTCAGCCGAGCAGCCGCAGGCGGGTCGCGGCCACACCGAGCCGGATGCTCTGCCCCCAGGTCAGCTCCAGCGCGTCCGTCTCGATGCCGTCGCCGAAGGCGACCAGCCGGTCCGACTCGACGGTCAGCACCAGCTGCCGGCCGCCGTCGAGCACCCCGTGCACCCGGCTGGTGCCGGTGGCGGGGGAGGGCCAGGCCTCCCGGACGAACCAGGCCAGCGCGGGCGCGGCGGCCTCCGGCAGGGTCAGCGGGCCGCCGCGCTCCAGCCAGGCGGAGCGGCACCAGCCGGTGGCGCCCGTACCGGTGCCGACCAGCACGCCCGAGGAAGCCTGCGGCTCGGGCGGGGCGGACCGCGGGCGGCCGGCCGTGCTCGACGGGACGGACCGGCTCGACCCCCCGCCCGGTTCGCCCCCGCCCGGCCCGCCCCCGCCCGGCTCGCCCTCGACCGCCAGCCGGTACCGCGCCGTCTGGTGCCCCGGCTGTCCGACGTACACCTCGTTGAGGGCCAGCAGCCGCTGGGTGTCGTCCGCGACCGCCTCGACCATGGTGCGCTCCTCCAGGTGCCGGGCGCCCGAGCGGGCGACGGCGGCCGGCAGCAGGGCGGGCAGCGCGTCGGCGCGGTGGCGGACCAGGACGCCGGGGTTGCGGCCGGGGTCGGCGTCCACGCCGATCACCGGCTGGCCGTCCAGGTACTTGGCGACGTTGGCGACCAGCCCGTCCTGGCCGACCACGACCACCACGTCCTCGGGCTCGAACAGGAAGCGCGGCAGGTCCGCCCGCTCGACCCGGCTGCGCCGCCACTCCAGCGGCACCGCGGCCGCCGCCCGGGCGAGCGCGTCGGCCTGCCGGCGGTGGCGCTCCTCGGCCTCGGCCATCGACCGGCCGCGGGCGGCCAGGAAGAACGAGGCCTGGCCGGGCGTGCCGTGGTGGGCCAGGAGCTCCTCGTACTCGGTGCGGCGGTGCACCAGGACGGCCCGGGGCGCGAGGGTCACTGGTCGCCCGCGCTCTGGGAGAGCCGGCTGAGCAGCCCGGTGAGCAGGTCCGGTGTGACGGTCATGTTCTCGATCCGGGGCAGGTGCTCGGCCAGCCGCATCAGGGCGAGCGCCCGCAGCACGGCCGGGTCGGCCTGCTGGTGGGCGGTGAGCCAGGCGGCCTCGGCGGCGGCCCGGGCCTCGCCCAGCGCCCGGGCGGCGTCCGCCTCGGCGGTGGCGAGCCTGGTCCGGCGCTCCGCCTCGGCCTCGGCGCGGACCCGGTCGGCGACCGCCTCGTCCTCGGCCTGGAGGCGCCGGTTCGCGCCCTGCTGGGTCAGCAACTGCTTCTCTCGCCGGGCCAGTTCGATTCGGTTGGCCAGCTCGTTCTCGGCGATGCCGCGCTCGTGCTCGACGGCGACCGCGCGCCGTTCGAAGGTGGCCCGGTCGGCCTCCTGCTGGACGAGTTCACGGGCGGGGGTGCGCAGCGCGCGCTCCACCTCGGGCTCGGGGCGCAGCGCGACCACCCGGACGGCGATCACGGCGAGCCCGGTCTCGGTGATCCGCGGTTCGGCGGCGAGCCCCTCGGCCATCCGGTCGCGGACGGCGCTGACGCCGTCGGCCAGCGCGGCCGCGAGCGGGGTGCGGGCGAGCAGGCCGAGCGCGTGCTGCTGGGCGGTCTCGGTGAGCAGGGTGGCGAGCTGGTCGAGCGGGGCGGCGCGCCAGGCGCCGCTGTCGGGGTCGAGGCCGAAGTCGACGCGGGCGGCGGCGACGGCGGGTTCGGTGATCCGGTAGGTGAGGGTGGCCTGGACGGTGACGTCCTGGAAGTCGGAGGTCCGGGCGTGGAACAGCATGGCCAGCTCGCGGTCGTCCACCGGCACCTCGGAGAGGGCGGCGGTGAGCGGCCGGAACCAGAACGCCAGGCCCGGGCCGTCGTGGACGACCTTGCCGCGGTTCAGGTGCCGGATGTGGGCGGTGGGGACGGCGCGCAGGTGGCGCAGTCCGAAGCGCTTGGTGATGTCGGCCATGGGAGGTTCCTTTCCCCTTTTCGTCACTCCGACGATATTCGGCGGCGGTTGATCTCGTCAAGATGACGAAAAGAAGGGAAGGCGCCTGGCCCGACTGTCGTGGGAGGATCGCCGGGTGCTGAGGACGCGAACGAAGACGCGGCGGGGTCCGGGCCGGGGGGCGGCCCGCGCCGCGGCGGCGCTGCTCGCGACCGCCCTGGCGACCGCCGCCGCCCTCGGGACCGCCGTGGTCGCCGCACCGCCCGCCCGCGCGGCCGACCGGCCCGGGCAGGCTTTCACCATCTCCGACCCGCGCATCACCGAGTCCAGCGGCCTCGCCGCCAGCCACGCCCACCCCGGCGTCTACTGGACGCACAACGACAGCGACGACGGCCCCTACGTCTACGCGGTGGACTCGCAGGGGCGCACCGTCGCCACCGTCACGCTGCGCGGCATCGAGCCGCGTGACGTGGAGGCGATCTCGATCGGCCCGGACGGCCGGATCTACGTCGGGGACATCGGCGACAACCTCGGCGGCAAGTGGCCCGAGGTCTGGATCTACGCCTTCGCCGAGCCCGCCGAACTGCGCGACCAGACCGTGGAGACGGTCCGCTACCGGGTGCGCTACGAGGACGGCCCGCGCGACGCCGAGGCGCTGATGGTCCATCCGGTCACCGGCCGGGCCTACATCGCCAGCAAGAAGCAGGGCGGCGGCGGCCTCTACCAGGGGCCGGAGAAGCTCTCCGCGGCCGGGGTGAACACCTTCCGGCGGATGGTCGACGTCCCCTGGATCACCGACGGGGCGTTCGCCCCGGACGGCACCCGGCTCGTCCTGCGCGGCTACTTCGACGCCACCCTCTACCGCTGGAAGGACGGCGCGCCCGTCAAGCTCGGCCCGCTCTCCACGCCCTTCCAGCGCCAGGGCGAGTCGGTCACCTTCACGGCGGACGGCCGGGCGCTGCTCTACGGCACCGAGGGCAAGGACAGCCCGGTCTGGCGCTCGCCGCTCGACGACGACCAACTCCCGGACACCGTCCAGCCGCTGCCCTCGGCCGCGCCCTCCTCCGGTGCGGCCGCACCGCCGTCCGGGCCGGCGGCCGCGGGCGGGGCCGCCGGGTCGCCGTCGTCTTCCTCCTCGTCCTCCTCGTCCTCCTCGTCCGAGGGGCCGTCGGACCGGACGCTCGGCGTCCTGTTCCTCCTCGCCGTGGTGGGGGCCGTGTTCGGCCTGCGGAAGAAGCGCCGCGGCGACTGACGGGCGGAGCCGACGGGTGCGTCCGGGGTCGGCTCCGGGCCCCGGGTGCGGCCGGCGAGACGGAATCACCGTGGACGAACGGCCCTTCGGGCTTCGGGGCGCCGGCGGGGCCGGGTGGCCGACCGGCTCCGGCGGGGTGAATCTGTCGCCGATTTGTGACAAAGCTTGGCCAACACCCGTCCCATGCAGGGTTTTCGTGGACGTAGTGTTCCGCCTATGTCACGGAAGAGTCGCCGTATCTCCTCCCCCGACCCGGGCGACACCTGGGTCCCGCGCACCCGGCGTCGCGAGAGTCCGCTCGCCATGGCGGGTCACGCGGTGAAGTTCCTCGGCTACAGCACGCTGGCCGGCGTCCTGCTGGCGGGCGTGGCCCTGCCGGCGGCCGGCGCGCTCGGGCTGACCGCCAAGAACACCGCGGACAACTTCGACAGCATCCCGGACGACTTCAAGACCCCGCCGCTCAGCCAGGCTTCGCAGATCTTCGACGCGAAGGGCGGCCTGATCGCCAAGGTGTACGAGCGCGACCGCACCGTCATACCCGCCGACCAGATGTCACCGCTGATACGGCAGGCCCAGGTGGACATCGAGGACGCGCGCTTCTACGAGCACGGCGCGGTCGACCTCAAGGGTGTGCTCCGGGCCGCCACCAAGAACGCGGAGAGCGGCACCACCGTCCAGGGCGCCTCGACGCTGACCCAGCAGTACGTGAAGAACGTCAACGTCGAGAAGGCCGGCGACGACCAGGCCGCCGTCCTGGAGGCCCAGCGCAAGACCCTCGGCCGCAAGATCCAGGAACTCAAGTACGCCATCAAGCTGGAGGAGGACCTGACCAAGGACCAGATCCTCACCAACTACCTGAACATCACCTTCTACGGCCACCAGGCATACGGCATCCAGGCGGCCTCGCAGCGGTACTTCAGCAAGGACGCCAAGGACCTCACCGTCCCCGAGGCCGCGATGCTGGCGGGTCTGGTGCAGAACCCGTCCCAGTACGACCCCAAGCTGCACCCCGTCGCCGCCCAGAAGCGCCGCGACACCGTCATCGACAAGATGGTGGAGAACAAGCACCTCACCGCCGCGCAGGCCCGGGACGCCAAGGCGACCCCGCTGGGGCTGAAGTACAAGGACCCGCAGAACGGCTGCATCACCGCCAACGCCGGGATGGGCTTCTTCTGCGACTACGTCCGGCACGTGGTCAAGCAGGACCCGGTGTTCGGCAAGAGCGCCGCCGAGCGCAAGAAGCTGTGGGACCAGGGCGGCCTGAACATCTTCACCACCCTCGACCCCGACAAGCAGGCCGCCGCCCAGAACGCCGTCACCAAGAAGGTCTACGTGACGGACCCGGTCTCGGCGGCGATCACCATGGTCGAACCGGGCAGCGGCAAGATCCTGGCGATGGCCCAGACCCGCCCCTACGGCCTGGACCCGGACAAGAACCAGACCGTCGTCAACTACAACGCGGACGCGGGGATGGGCGGCGGCAACGGCTTCCAGCCGGGCTCCAACTTCAAGCCGATCGTCGCCGCCGCGGCGCTGGAGGCCGGCCTGCCGGCCACCCAGATCTACCCGGCGCCGAACCGGATGGACTGGCCGACGATGAAGACCTGCGACGGCACCTGGAAGAACCTGGAGAAGGGCAAGAAGGGCGGCTCGATCCCCAACGAGTCCGAGAAGGAGTCCGGCCCGTACGACCTGAAGCAGGCGATGGCGCTCTCGGTCAACACCTACTTCGTCCAGATGGAGCAGGAGATCGGCCTCTGCGCGGTCAAGCAGATGGCCAACAAGCTGGGCGTGGCGACCAAGGCCAGCGGGGATCCGCTCCAGGAACTGCCCGCGCTGGGGCTCGGCACCCAGGAGGTGAGCCCGCTGGTGATGGCCAACGTCTACGCGACCTTCGCCGCCGAGGGCACCTACTGCGCGCCGCTCGCGATCAACCGGATCACCACGGTGGACGGCAAGGACGTCCCGGTCGTCCCCGCCAAGTGCGAGCGGGTGATGTCCGAGGACACCGCCGACGTCATCAACACCGTGCTGCTCGGGGTGACGGAGAAGGGCACCGCGCGCGAGCTCGGGCTGGACGGCGACCGGCAGATCGCGGGCAAGACCGGTACCACCGACGAGAAGAAGTCGGCCTGGTTCAGCGGCTACACCGCCAACCTGGCGGCCTCGGTCTGGCTCGGCGGCCCGGCCAAGGGCGTGCCGATGAAGAACATCCGGATCGGGGGCAAGTACTACCAGGAGATCTTCGGAGCCACCGGCCCGGGCCCGATCTGGCAGCTGGCGATGAACCAGGCGCTGAAGGGCATGCCGCGGGACACCTTCGACACCGTGTACATCCCGGACCCGCCCAAGCGTGATCCGAACCCGAGCGGGAGCCCGAGCGGCTCCGGCACGGCCTCGCCGGGCACCGCCCCGACCGGTGCGGGCGCGCCCGGCGGCCGGACGGCGGACCCGGGGCGGACGGCGGACCCGGGGCGGCCGCGCTCGACCCAGCCCGCCGACCAGCAGACCGAGCAGCACACCGAGCAGACCGGCCGGGGCGACGGCGACCGGCCGGACGGCTCGCAGAACGACGGCTGACCGGACCGGCCGACGGCGGTGCCCCGGACCGCCCTACGGTCCGGGGCACCGCCGGGTTCGGGGCGGCCGGTCAGTGGACGCCGTTCGCGGCCCAGAAGTCCTGCCGGGCCAGCACGCTGGTGTCGGTCTGGTCGGTGAAGAAGCCGTCCACGCCCAGCTCGTAGAGGTGGCGCGCCCACCCGATGGCGTCGCCGTAGGCGTTCGGGTCGGTGCCGCGGCGGTAGTCCAGCGGGAGGAAGGCGTTCTCGTTGCGGACGGTGTACGGGTGCAGCAGCAGGTTGGCCGCGTGCGCGTCGCGGACCAGCGTGGTCGGCGGCAGGAGCTTGCCGCTCTCGTCCACCGGTGCGATCAGCTGGGTGGTCGGGCCGATGCCGTGGGCGAAGCCGGCCATCCAGCGCAGCCCCGCCGGGGTCACCAGGTCGGCCACCGTGCGCCGGTCCCCGGACAGCACGAAGTCGTACGGCTGGGTGGTCGCGCCGCCCAGCAGCTGGATCCGCGGGTTGTCGACCAGCTTGGCCAGCCGCTGCAGGCTGCTCGGCTCGAAGGACTGCAGGATCGCCCGCCCGCGCCGGCCGGCCAGGCCCGCGCGGCGCAGCTCGTCGGCGAGCCGCTCCTCCAGGGGCAGACCGATCGAGCGGAAGTAGCTCGGGTGCTTGGTCTCCGGGTAGAGCCAGACCTCGCGGCCGAGCTCGCGTCCGCGCTTCCTGGCGAAGTCGGCCAGCTCGCGGAAGGTGAGCACCGGCCACCGGCCGTCGTACAGGGTGTTGCGCTGGCGCTGCTGCGGGAGGCGCTCCTTGGCGCGCAGGGTGCGCAGCTCGGCGAGCGTGAAGTCCTCGGTGAACCAGCCGGTCTGCGGCAGGCCGTCGATGGTCTTGGTGGTCCTCCGGCCCGCGAACTCGGGGTGGTCGGCGACGTCCGTCGTCTCCACGATGTTGTTCTCGTGCCGGATCACCAGGTGGCCGTCCTTGGTGGGGACGAGGTCCGGCTCGATGACGTCCGCACCGAGCTCCAGGGCGAGCTCGTAGGAGCCGAGGGTCTCCTCGGGGCGGTAGCCGGGCGCGCCGCGGTGGCCGATGACCAGCGGGTGCGGCAGCCGGTCCAGGCCGGTACCGGTGCGGACCGGGGAGCGGGTGCCGGCCGCCGCCCCGGCGTCCGCGCGCCCCTCGGCGGCGTCCGGCTGCTCGTCGGCCGGGGCCGCGAACGCCTCGCCGCCGGTCGCGGCGAACGCGGCCGCACCGAGGCCGGCGGCACCGGTCGTACGCAGGAACCGGCGGCGCGAGGAGGCCGTGCCGGCTGCGGAGGGATCTGTCGAGCTGCTGCCGTCGAGCGGACGGTTCGTCATGGAGGCTCCTGGCTCGCGCTGGGGGCGGGGCGCTGATGGTCGTCGCCCGCAGACTAGGAGCAGCGGCGCCCGGCCGGGTGGCGTTCGGGCGAACTGCGGGCGAAGATCCGCCGTGCACCCGTCAGGGACGCACCCGAGGCGCACCCGGTGTGGGCCGGGTGCGCCTCGGACGGAGCGGGGGCCGGGTCAGCCGTTGACCTGGCAGAGGGCGTAGGACTTCTCCGCGTGCAGCATCGACTCCAGTTCCGGGTAGCCCTGGGTGCGGTAGCTGTAGTACGCGACGGTGTACTCGACGTCACACCGGTTGGCGGCGGACAGCTGGCTGTCGGGCTGGTCGGCCACCGTCAGCGGACCGTGGGCCGAGAGGTCGACGCCGGCGGCCTGGGCGGCCCCGGCCCCGCCGGCCAGAACGGCGGCGACGGCGAGCGCGGCGACTGCGAGCGGGCGGGACAGGCGGTTCATCAACTGAGTGTCCTTCCAGAGGAGTCGGTGTGTCCCCGATTCTGCTCCGGAGGGTGATCACGGTCCTATCCCAGAAGGGTGGGGGGAGCGCCCGGCTCCCCCCACCTCCCGCCCCTCGGTCCTTGTTCAGAGCTCGGCGAGCAGCTTCCGGCCGTCCGGCCAGTCACCGAGCCCGGAGTCGGCGTTGAGATGTCCGTGGGCGCCGGGCTCCACGTACCGGGCGCCCCACGCCTCGGCGAAGGCGCGGGCACGCTCCGGCGTGACCCAGGGGTCGTCGGTGCTGGAGACCACCAGCGAGGGGAAGGGCAGGCGCTCCAGGGTCACCGGGCGGAAGCCCGCGAGCGCCGGGACGTCGGCGTTGTCGATGTCGGCGGGTGCGACCAGCAACGCACCCCGGACGGCGGCGGTCCGTCCGGCGGCGGCCGAGGCCGCCCAGCGGGCCACCGCGACGCACCCGAGGCTGTGTGCCACCAGGACCACCGGCCCGTCGGCCGCCGCGGTGGCGATCGCGGCATCGAGGGCGGCCACCCAGGCGTCCGGCTCCGGGAAGTCCCAGTCCTCCTGCTGGACGCGCCGGAAGGCCGCCGGGTCGGCCTCCTCCCACCGGGTCTGCCAGTGGGCGGGCCCGGAACTCTGGTAGCCGGGCAGGACGAGGTAGCTGGTGCGGTCCGACATCGTGCGGACTCCCTTCGGGGGCTGACCTGGGCACCAGGGAGTCTAGGGGCCGCCCGGGAAGGGGCGCGTAGGCCCTGGCGACGGCGCACACGGCTCGCCCAAGGCGCGTGCCACACATCACGCGCCGGGTGTGCGAGCGGTGTGCCCCGTTGCGTCGGCGCGGCCGGGTGCGGGAGGTTGTTCCCGGCCCGCCCCGGCCGCCACCGGTGCGGGCCCGCACCATCTGACGATCGATCACATGGAGGGATGTCGGCGATGACATCGAAGGTCCTGCTCGTCACCGGTGATGCCGCGGAGTCGCTGGAGGTGTTCTACCCCTACCAGCGGCTGCTGGAGGAGGGCTACGAGGTCGACATCGCGGCGCCGACGAAGAAGCGGCTCCAGTTCGTGGTCCACGACTTCGTCGACGGCTACGACACCTACACGGAGAAGCCCGGCTACACCTGGCCCGCCGACCTCGCCGTCGCGGACGTGGACCCGGCCGAGTACGTCGCCCTGGTCATCCCCGGCGGCCGTGCCCCCGAGTACCTGCGGAACAACGCCGACGTGCAGCGGATCGTCCGGCACTTCTTCGACGCCGACAAGCCGGTGGCGCAGATCTGCCACGGCCCGCTGATCACCGCGGCCGCCGGCGTGCTCTCCGGCCGCCGCAGCGCCGCCTACCCGGCCCTGGAGCCCGACGTGGCCGCCGCGGGCGCCGAGTACGTCGACGGCGAGGCGGTCGTCGACGGCGTGGTCGTCTCGGCCCGCGCCTGGCCCGACCACCCCGCCTGGATCCGCGCCTTCATCGAGGTCCTCCGGGTCAAGGCCCCGCTGGCCTGACCCTGACGGACCCGGGGGCACCCCTCCGCCCCAGGGCGGAGGGG
>NZ_JBHWUI010000146.1:0-20383 GCF_042737525.1 Kitasatospora sp. NPDC059973
GCGTTGACTTTTGGCACGCTGTTGAGTTCTCAAGGAACGGACACTTCCTTCGGACCGCCTTCCAGCGGGCCCTCCGGGCGCTTCGTTCTTTCGTGCTTCCAGCTTACCAGACGCTTTCCGCTCCGTTTACCGGTGCTTTTCGCTTCTGAAATCTGCTGTTAACCGTCGACTTGCGGCGACTCGACCAACCATAGCGGGTCGTCGGCCGGAGCGCGAATCGGGGCACGCCGAGCTTCACCCGCTCGGAGGCATGATTTGTTGCTCTCGCGAGCATATACAGCAATGGTCCCGATTCGCCAAGATGCCTGTAGAGTGCGGCGCATCGGCCAAGAGGACTAGACCACTAGCGGTCGGTGAGATGGCCGGCCGGTGAGGGCGGGCAGGGCGTGAGTGTTCGCCCGGGAATGTCAGCAGATGTCCGAAGTTGACATGATTTAGGCTTCAGTCGATGCCCTTGCCGCAGTTCGCGGCCGCTCTCTGTACTGCGCACTTGGGAGGCTCAACCATGACCACTGTGACGTCGCCGCTGACCGGCCGTGTCGTCGGGCTCGCCGGCGTGCCCGACCCGGTCTTCTCCGGCGCGATGGTCGGCCCCGGCACCGCGATCGACCCGGTGCGCCGGCCGACCGAGGCCGTGGCCCCGGTGGACGGTGTCGTCGTCTCCATGCACCCCCACGCGTTCGTCGTCGTGGACGCGGACGGACACGGCGTGCTGACGCACCTCGGCATCGACACCGTGCAGCTCAACGGCGAGGGCTTCGAGCTCCTCGTCAACAAGGGCGACACGGTGACCCGCGGCCAGGCCGTCATCAAGTGGGACCCGGCCGCCGTCGAGGCCGCGGGCAAGTCGCCGATCTCGCCGATCGTCGCTCTGGAGGCCGCCCCCGACTCGCTCGGCGACCTCCGCGAGGACGGGGACGTCGCCGTGGGCGACGCCCTCTTCAGCTGGAGCTGACCTCTTTCTTTACTGCAGACCCGCCCCTCCGGACTCGGTGGGGCGGCCCGGCACACAGCGGTACCCGGCGGGGCCGCTTCTCTCAGCGGAGACAGGTGACATGGAGAAGACGCTGCGCGGCGTGGGTGTGAGCCACGGTGTCGCGATCGGCCAGGTGCGGCACATGGGGACGGCGGTGCTGGAGCCGTCGGCCACCCAGATCCCGACCGAGGACGCCCCCCGTGAGCAGGCCCGCGCCCAGGCTGCCGTCGAGGCGGTGGCCGCGGACCTGATCGCCCGCGGCAACCTGGCCGGCGGCGAGGCGCAGGCCGTGCTGGAGGCCCAGGCGCTGATGGCCCAGGACCCGGAGCTGATGGCCGACGTGGCCCGCCGGATCACCGTCGGCAGCAGCGCCGAGCGCGGCGTCTACGACGCCTTCGCCGCCTACCGCGCGCTGCTCGCCTCCGCCGGGGAGTACCTGGCCGGCCGGGTCGCCGACCTGGACGACGTGCGCAACCGCATCGTGGCGCGGCTGCTGGGCGTGCCGATGCCGGGCGTTCCGGACAGCGACGAGCCGTACGTGCTGTTCGCCCGTGACCTGGCGCCGGCCGACACCGCGCTGCTGGACCCGACCCTGGTGCTCGGCTTCGTGACCGAGGAGGGCGGGCCGACCAGCCACAGCGCCATCCTCGCCCGCGCCCTGGGCGTGCCGGCCGTCGTCGCGCTGCCGGGCGCGACCGATGTCGCCGAGGGCACCGTGGTCGCGGTGGACGGCAGCTCCGGCGACGTGCTGCTGGAGCCGTCGCAGGAGAAGCAGGACGAACTGCGCCGCGCGGCCGCCGAGCGCAAGGCCGCGCTGGCCGCCTCGTCCGGCCCGGGGCAGACCTCGGACGGGCACCGGGTGCCGCTGCTCGCCAACGTCGGCGGTCCCGCGGACCTGCCGGCCGCGCTGGAGGCCGGGGCGGAGGGCGTGGGCCTGTTCCGCACGGAGTTCCTCTTCCTGGACGACTCGGCCAAGGCTCCCAGCGAGGAGAAGCAGGTCGAGGCGTACCGCAAGGTGCTCGAGGCGTTCCCGGAGGGCCGGGTCGTGGTCCGGGCGCTGGACGCGGGCGCGGACAAGCCGCTGGACTTCCTGACCCCCGCCGACGAGCCCAACCCGGCGCTGGGTGTGCGCGGTCTGCGGACCCTGCTGGAGCACCCCGAGGTCATGCGGACCCAGCTGCGCGCGCTGGCGAAGGCGGCCGAGGGGCTGCCGGTGCACCTTGAGGTGATGGCCCCGATGGTGGCCGACCGCAAGGACGCCAAGGACTTCGCGGACGCGTGTCGCCAGGCCGGGCTGAGCGCCAAGTACGGGGCGATGGTGGAGATCCCGTCGGCGGCGCTGCGGGCGCGGTCGATCCTCCAGGAGGTGGAGTTCCTCTCGCTGGGGACCAACGACCTCGCGCAGTACACCTTCGCCGCCGACCGCCAGGTGGGTGCGCTGGCGCGGCTGCAGGACCCGTGGCAGCCGGCGCTGCTGGACCTGGTCGCCTTCTCGGCCGAGGCCGCCCGGGCCACCGGCAAGAGCTGCGGCGTCTGCGGCGAGGCCGCCTCCGACCCGCTGCTCGCCGTGGTCCTGACCGGGCTCGGCGTCACCAGCCTCTCCATGGGCGCGGCGTCGATCCCCTATGTGCGGGCGACGCTGGCCAAGTACACGCTGGCGCAGTGCCGCCGGGCGGCCGAGGCCGCCCGCGCCGCGGACAGCGCCGAGGACGCGCGGGCCGCGGCCCAGCAGGTGCTGTCCGGCGAGTGACACCCGGCGCGCGGCCGGAGCGAGGACTGCGAAGGGGTGCCCCCACCGTCATGGGGGCACCCCTTCGTGCTGTCCGGGTTCGTGCTGTCCGGGGTCAGGCCCGGCGGTCGCGGCGGAGCTGCTCGAAGTAGCGCAGGTGCTCGATGTCGTCGACCGAACCCGGGTTCACGGCCTGCTCCAGCGGGGTGCCGGAGAGCAGGCGCTTCACCGGGACCTCGATCCGCTTGCCGGTGAGGGTGTGCGGCAGGCCGCGGACGGCGATGACCTCGTCGGGGACGTGGCGCGGGGAGAGCTCGGTGCGCAGCGAGGTGCGGATCCGGCCGACCAGGCCGTCGTCGAGGACCGCGCCGGGGGCGAGCACGACGAAGAGCGGCATCCAGTAGCCGCCGTCGGGCTCCTCCAGGCCGATGACCAGGGACTCGGCGATCTCGGGGAGGCGCTCGACGACCTCGTAGATGTCGGAGGAGCCCATCCGGACGCCCTGGCGGTTGAGCGTCGAGTCGGAGCGGCCGTGGATGACCACGGTGCCGCGGGAGGTGACGGTGATCCAGTCGCCGTGGCGCCAGATGCCGGGGTACATCTCGAAGTAGCTGTCGTGGTAGCGGGCGCCGTCGGGGTCGTTCCAGAAGCCGGTGGGCATGGACGGGATCGGCTTGGTGACGACGAGTTCGCCGACCGCGTCGGTGAGCGGGCGGCCGTGGACGTCCCAGGACTCGACGGCGGCGCCGAGGCAGGGGGCCTGGATCTCACCGAGGTACACCGGCAGGGTCGGGACGCCGCCGACGAAGCAGGAGCAGACGTCGGTGCCGCCGCTGACGGAGGCGAGCCAGACGTCCTGCTTGACCTCGTCGTAGATCCAGCGGAAGCCGTCGGGCGGGAGCGGGGAGCCGGTGGTGCCGATGCAGCGGACGGCGGAGAGGTCGAGGTCGCGGCCGGGGTGCAGCTCGGCCTTGCGGCTGGCGATGACGTAGGCCGCGGAGGTGCCGAGGACGGTGGCGCCGGTCCGGGCGGCGACGGACCAGAGGGCACCGGTGTCCGGGTGCCCGGGGCTGCCGTCGTAGGTGACGATCGTGGACCCGGTGAGCAGGCCGGCGAGGAGGAAGTTCCACATCATCCAGCCGGTGGAGGTGTACCAGAGGAAGCGGTCCTCGGGGCCGAGGTCCAGGTGGAGCCCGGCCTGCTTGAGGTGCTCCAGCAGGATGCCGCCCTGGCTCTGGACGATGGCCTTGGGCAGGCCGGTGGTCCCGGAGGAGTAGAGGACCCAGAGCGGGTGGTCGAAGGGGACGGCCTCGAAGACCGGCTCGACGTCGTCGGCGACCAGGTCGTCCCAGTGCAGGGCGCCGTCGGGGGCGGGTGCGCCGAGCAGCGGGACGTGGACGACGGTGCGCAGGCTGGGGAGCTCGCGGCGGAGTTCGGCGACGACCTCGGCGCGGTCGTGGTCCTTGCCGCCGTAGTGGTAGCCGTCGACGGCGAAGAGGACGGCGGGCTCGATCTGCTGGAGGCGGTCGAGGACGCTGCGGGCGCCGAAGTCGGGGGCGCAGCTGGTCCATACGGCGCCGACGGCGGCGCTGGCGAGGAGGGCGACGGCGGCCTGCGGGATGTTGGGCAGGTAGGCGCTGACGCGGTCGCCGGGGCCGATGCCGCGGGCCCGGAGGGCGGCGGCGAGCGAGCCGACCTGGCGGCGGAGCTCGGACCAGGTGAGGACGGTCGGCTGCTCGGTGGTCTCGTCCAGGTGGAGGATCGCCGGCTTGTCGGCGTTGGCCTCGTCGTCGGCGGCGCGCAGGGCGTGCTCGGCGTAGTTGAGGCGGGCGCCGGGGAACCAGCGGGCGCCGGGCATGGCGGCTTCGGCGAGGACGGCTTCGGGGGCCTCGGTGAAGCGGACGCCGAACCACTGGGTGACGGCCGTCCAGAAGCGGTCGAGGTCCTCGGTGGACCAGCTGTGCAGGTCGGCGTAGCGCCGGGCGGCCTGCTCGTCGCTGTCGACGGGGGCCAGCGGGGCGGCCGGTGCGCCGTGGTGTTCGGCGGCCCAGGCCTGGAAGGCCACGAGGCCGGTGGCCGCGGCGCGAGCGGGGTTGGGGCGCCAGAGCGGCTGGTCCTGGGATGGGGTGCTCACGGTGGTGGTCTCCCGGCCGTTGGATGGGACGGGGGTGCTTGTGGCAGGGCCCGTCCGGTTGGGGCTGTCGGAGCAGACCCTGCCATGTGATCGCGCGGTGCGCCAGGGTCTGCTGCGGCCGTGCGAGCCTGGTCAGCCCCGTCCCCGGGCACGGTCAGTGGTGGGCGTACTCACCGTTGAACCAGGCCTGGGAGACCCGGGTGTGGAACGCGAAGACGAGGGCGGTCGTGGGGTCGGCGAGCTGCCAGCCCTCCGTCTCCTCGGTGGGGACCGAGGGCGGGAGCTCGGCGAGCGGGCGGGCGGGGAGCAGGCCGAAGAGGCAGAGGAAGCCGCCGTGCGTGTCGGAGTCGGTGGCGACCAGGGTGACGTCACCGGCCTCGGCCAGGATGCCGGTCTCCTCGCGCAGTTCGCGGACGCAGGCCTGCTGCCAGCTCTCCCCGTAGTCGACGTAGCCGCCGGGCAGGGCGAGTTGGCCGTAGCCGGGCTCGATGGTGCGGCGGATGACCACGAGGCCGGGCGCACCGCTCTCCTGGGTGACCGGGAGGAGGGTGACGACGACGGGCAGCGGGTTGCGGTAGCTGATCTCGGAGCAGCCGGGGCAGGTGCGGGGCCAGGCCGTGGTGCCGGGCGGGTAGGGCGTGCCGCACCAGTGGCAGTGGGAGTTCGGCCGGTTGCTCGTCCTGCTCACCTCTTGAGTCGTCATGGCCGGATGGTAGTGCGCGGGCGCGACCGGTGGCGCCGGTCAGCGGATCTCGTCCTCCCGGGTGGGCCTGAGCAGCGCGGGGTGCAGGAGGTGGGCGTCGCCGGCGTGGTAGGTGCGGGCCCGTGGGCCGCCGCGGGCGCCGCCGCGCTCGGTGGTCGTCCCGGTGCTCTCGACGAAGCCGGGCACCGAGAGCACCTTGCGGTGGAAGTTGCCGGGGTGGAGCTTCTCGTCCCAGACCGCCTCGTAGACGGCGCGCAGCTCGGGGATGGTGAAGTCGTACGGGAGGAAGGCGGTGGCCAGCGGGCTGTACTCGATCTTCGCGCGGGCGCGGTCGAGGCCGTCGGCGACGATCCGGGCGTGGTCGAAGGCGAGCGTCGTGGTGCCGGCGGGGCCGTCGGCCGCGGGTTGGTGGCCGGTGTGCCCGCCGACGCCACCCCCGTGGGTGTCGGCGGGCACACCGGCGGCTGGGGACCGGCCGGTGGACGGCCGGAGGTCGAGGTCGGTGACGGCGTGCCAGGCGGCGGTGGCCGCGTCCGAGCCGGCCCGCGGGTCGGGCAGGTCGGGGGCGAAGGCGAGGTAGGCGACGGAGACCACGTGCATGCGCGGGTCCCGGGTGGGGGCGCCGTACGTCCCGAGCTGTTCGAGGTGGATCCGGCTGAGGGCGGCCTCGGCGTCGGCGGTGCCGAGCAGGCCGGTCTCCTCGGCGAGCTCGCGGGCGGCGGCCTCGTCGAGCCCTTCCTCGCCGGCCCGCAGGAAACCGCCGGGCAGTGCCCAGTACCCCTGGTAGGGCGGCGCGGCGCGCTCGACCAGCAGGACGTGCAGGCTGCCGTGGCGCAGCGTCAGGGCGACGACGTCGACGGTGACGGCGACGGGCGTGTAGGCGCGCGGGTCGTAGGCGGCGAGCCAGTCGTTCTCGTGGGCGGGCGGTCGTTCCACGGTCATGGCGGGCTCCTCTCCGCTGGCGCTATGTCGGGCCGGTCGGTCGCTGCCGGGCGTGTCGGGTGTGGCGGGCGTGTCGTGCGGTCGGCGGTACCGGGAGGACCGGCGGGCCGCCGACCTGCCGTCGTTCTCGGGGTGAGCACAACGTAGCGATCCGGGGGCCGGGCGGCAAATGGTTTTCGGGCCGGCCGGGGGCGGCCGGTCTTCTACTCTGTGACCAGGAGCTTTGCCCCCGAGGAGGCCGCCATGCCCGCCCCTGCCCCGCCGGGCTTCGCCGCCGCGCTGGCCGCCGGTCCGCTGGTCCTGGACGGCGGGCTGTCCAACCAGCTGGCGGCGGCCGGGCACGACCTGTCGGACGCGCTGTGGTCGGCCCGGCTGCTGGCGGACGCCCCGGAGGCGGTGGTCGCCGCGCACCGGGCGTACTTCGAGGCCGGGGCGGAGGTCGCGATCACCGCGACCTACCAGGCGAGCTTCGAGGGGTTCGCCCGGCGCGGGCTGGGCCGGGCGGACGCGGAGCGGCTGCTGGCGCTCGGGGTGGAGCTGGCGCGCCGCGCCGCGGCGCCGGTCCGGGCGGACCGGCCGCTGTGGGTCGCCGCGTCGGTGGGGCCGTACGGCGCCGCGCTGGCCGACGGCTCGGAGTACCGGGGCCGGTACGGGCTGACGACCGCCGAGCTGGAGGCGTTCCACCGGCCGCGGCTGGAGGTGCTGGCGGCCGCCGGGCCGGACGTGCTGGCGCTGGAGACGGTGCCCGACGCGGACGAGGCGCGGGCGCTGCTGCGGGCGGTGCGCGGGCTGGGCGTGCCGGCCTGGCTGTCGTTCAGCGTGGCGGGCGACCGGACCAGGGCCGGGCAGCCGCTGGCGGAGGCCTTCGCGCTGGCCGCGGACGCCGACGAGGTGGTCGCGGTGGGGGTGAACTGCTGCACGCCGCAGGACGCCGACCGGGCGGTGGCGACGGCGGCCCGGGTGACCGGCAAGCCGGTGGTGGTCTATCCGAACAGCGGCGAGCGCTGGGACGCCGGGGCCCGTGCCTGGCGCGGTGCGGCGACGTTCGGCGTGCCCGGGGCCGCTCCCGGCGGCGGCCGGGCGGGGGTGGCGGGGTGGCTTGCCGACGGCGCGCGGCTGGTGGGCGGCTGCTGCCGGGTGGGCCCGCGGGAGATCGCGGCGCTGGCCGCCGAGGTGGCGCGCGGGCGGGACTGACCGCGCCGGAGGGAGATTACCGAGGGGGAAGGTGCACGGACGGGGCGCGGCCTGGCAGACTCGTCCCGTTACCACTGCGGTCGACATTGTCGACCGCCTGTCAGCGCGGAGGTACCGAATGCCCGGCCCGATCCAGTCGCTCTCCCGGGCCGCCGCGATCATGCGCCTGCTGGCCGGCGGCGAGCGCCGCCTGGGGCTGTCCGAGGTCGCGACGGCCCTGGGCCTCGCCAAGGGCACCGCCCACGGGATCCTGCGCACCCTCCAGCAGGAGGGGTTCGTCGAGCAGGACCCGGAGAGCGGCAAGTACCAGCTGGGCGCGGAGCTGCTGCGGCTGGGCCAGAGCTACCTGGACGTGCACGAGCTGCGCGCCCGGGCCCTGGTCTGGGCGGACGACCTGGCCAGGGCGGCCGGCGAGACCGTCTACCTCGGGGTGCTCCACCAGCAGGGCGTGCTGATCGTGCATCACGTCTTCCGTCCGGACGACACCCGGCAGGTGCTGGAGGTCGGCTCGATGCAGCCGCTGCACAGCACCGCCCTCGGCAAGGTGCTGCTGGCGTACGACCCGGTGGCCCGCGGGGAGCTGGGCGAGGGCCCGCTGGAGGCGTACACCGCGCGGACCCTGACCGACCTGGCGGACGTGGACGCCGAGGCGGCGCTGACCCGTGAGCGCGGCTGGACCGACTCGATCGAGGAGACCTGGGAGGGCGTGGCCTCGATCGGCGCGCTGATCCAGGACCGGCGGCGCAACCCGGTCGGCGCGGTCTGCGTCAGCGGCCCGGTGGAGCGGGTCTGCGAGGACGGCTTCGTGCGGCCCTCGCTGGTCGCCTCGGTGCGCAGCGCGGCCCGGGCGATCTCCCGGGACCTGGGCGCCGGACGGTTCTGACCCCGGCGCCGGCGGCCGCGGCCGCGGACATCTGACGTTCACGCTGAGGCGCGGACAGGCGGGATGCCTGTCCGCGCCTTAGCGTTTTGTCCATATTTGACGTGAGTCGATTGGTAACTTCGAGTGAAGGGTCACAGCTGCGTAACCCGGCCTTGACGTGAAGGCGGCCTGGGGAGGAAGCTTCCGCATGACGGTCGACATTGTCGAACGATGGCCGAGCAGATCACTCCCACAATGCGCTCACCCGCACAGCGATCGCTCAGCCACCTGCCCCCACCCGCACCTCCGGGCCATATGGACAAGGGAGTCTTTGTGTCCGCGTTCTCCAACGGCGACATCTTCGTCGGCGAAACCCTCGGCACCGCCGCGCTGATACTTCTCGGCGGCGGCGTCTGTGCCGCCGTGACGCTCAAGAAGTCGAAGGCCCTCAACGCCGGCTGGCTGGCGATCACCTTCGGCTGGGGCTTCGCGGTGATGATCGCCGCCTACATGTCGGCCCCCAAGTCGGGCGCGCACCTGAACCCGGCCGTCACCCTGGCCCTCGCCGTCGACAGCGGCGACTGGAGCAAGGTGCCGGTCTACCTCGGCTCCCAGCTGCTCGGCGCGATGATCGGCGCCGTCCTCGTCTGGGTCACCTACCTCGGCCAGTTCCAGGCCAACAAGGAGGCGACCCTGGGCATCTTCTCGACCGGTCCCGAGATCCGGAACCCGGTCCAGAACCTGCTCACCGAGATCATCGGCACCATGGTCCTCTGCCTGGGCATCCTCACCCAGGGCCTGAACAAGGGCCTCGGCCTCTCCGGCACCGGCATCCTGATCGTCGCCCTCACCGTCGTCGGCATCGGCCTCTCGCTCGGCGGCCCGACCGGCTACGCGATCAACCCGGTCCGCGACCTGGGCCCGCGCATCGTGCACTCGCTCCTGCCGATCCCGAACAAGGGCGGCTCCGACTGGTCCTACGCCTGGATCCCGGTGGCCGGCCCGGTCATCGGCGGCCTGCTGGCCGGCGGCCTGTACCACGTCGCCTTCTGACGCTCCTCGGGTTTCCACCCCACCCGAGCACGGGGACTGACCCGAGAGTCGGACCCACCCACCCCGCAACCCCCTTCTTGAGCCGAGGACCCTCATGACCTCCATTGGCACCGGTAACTACATCGCCGCGATCGACCAGGGCACCACCTCCAGCCGCTGCATCATCTTCGGCGAGGACGGCCGGATCGTCGCCGTCGACCAGCAGGAGCACCGGCAGATCTTCCCCCAGCCCGGCTACGTCGAGCACGACGCCGCCGAGATCTGGACCCGGGTGCAGTCGGTGGTCCGCGGCGCGCTGGAGAAGGCCGGTCTGACCAAGGACGACATCCGCGCGATCGGCATCACCAACCAGCGCGAGACCACCGTCCTGTGGGACAAGAACACCGGCGAGCCGGTGCACAACGCGCTGGTGTGGCAGGACACCCGCACCGAGGGCCTCTGCCGCGAGCTGGGCCGCAACGTCGGCCAGGACCGCTTCCGCCGCGAGACCGGCCTCCCGCTGGCCAGCTACTTCGCCGGCCCGAAGATCCGCTGGCTGCTGGACAACGTCGAGGGCCTGCGCGAGCGCGCCGAGGCCGGCGACATCCTGTTCGGCACCATGGACACCTGGGTGATCTGGAACCTCACCGGTGGTGTCAACGGCGGCAAGCACGTCACCGACGTCACCAACGCCAGCCGCACCATGCTGATGAACCTGCGCTCGCTGGAGTGGGACGACAAGATCGCCGAGTCGATGGGCGTGCCGATGGCCGTCCTGCCGGAGATCCGCTCCTCCGCCGAGGTCTACGGCGAGGCCGTCGGCGACCTGGCCGGCGTGCCGGTCGCCTCCGCCCTCGGCGACCAGCAGGCCGCGCTGTTCGGCCAGACCTGCTTCGACAAGGGCGAGGCCAAGTCGACCTACGGCACCGGGACCTTCCTGCTGCTGAACACCGGCGAGGAGGTCGTCAACTCGTACCACGGGCTGCTGACCACCGTCGGCTACCGGATCGGCGACCAGAAGCCGGTGTACGCGCTGGAGGGCTCGATCGCCGTCACCGGCTCGCTCGTCCAGTGGCTGCGCGACCAGCTCGGCATCATCTCCACCGCCGCCGAGATCGAGACCCTCGCCAACACCGTCGAGGACAACGGCGGCGCCTACTTCGTCCCGGCCTTCTCCGGCCTGTTCGCCCCGTACTGGCGCTCCGACGCCCGCGGTGTGATCGCCGGTCTGACCCGGTACGTCACCAAGGGCCACCTGGCCCGGGCCGTGCTGGAGGCCACCGCCTGGCAGACCCGCGAGGTCGTCGACGCCATGCAGAAGGACTCCGGCGTCGAGCTCACCGCCCTCAAGGTCGACGGCGGCATGACCAGCAACAACCTGCTCATGCAGAACATCGCCGACGTGCTGGACGCTCCGGTCGAGCGCCCGTACGTGGCCGAGACCACCGCGCTGGGCGCCGCCTACGCGGCCGGCCTGGCGGTCGGCTTCTGGAGCGACCTGGACACCCTGCGGGCCAACTGGCACCGCGCCGCCGAGTGGACCCCGCGCATGGACGAGGCCACCCGGGAGCGCGAGTACAAGAAGTGGCTCAAGGCCGTGGAGCGCACCATGGGCTGGGTGGAGGAGGACGAGCAGATCTGACCGCGGACGCCGGTCGGGGCCCCCGGGCCCCGGCCGGCCCGCTCCCGTTTCACCGGCCCGCCGCACCGGGCCGAACCGGCCTCTCAGCAGGGGCCGCACCGCACACCGAGAGGAGTAACGGCGCCGCCCGACCCGCGCCGCCGTACACACACCATGGCTACCATCCCGACCCTGGGCGCCGAGCGCTTCGCCGGCCGCACCGCCTCCCGCGCCGAGACCCGCGAGCTGCTGGGCAAGGCCACCTACGACCTGCTGGTGATCGGGGGCGGCATCCTCGGCACGGCCGTCGCCTGGACCGCGTCCCAGGCGGGCCTCAAGGTCGCCATGGTCGATGCCGGCGACTTCGCCGGGGCCACCTCCAGTGCCTCCTCGAAGCTCGTGCACGGCGGTCTGCGCTACCTGCAGACCGGGGCGGTCAAGCTGGTCGCCGAGAACCACAAGGAGCGCCGCGCGCTCGCCACCGACGTGGCCCCGCACCTGGTCAACCCGCTGACCTTCTTCGTGCCGGTCTACAAGGGCGGCCCGCACAGCGCGCCCAAGCTCGGCGCCGGTGTGTTCCTCTACTCGGCGCTCTCCGCCTTCCGCGACGGCATGGGCCGGGTCTCCACCGCCGCGCACGCCGCCCAGCAGGTGCCCGCGCTGCGCACCGAGGGCCTGCGCTCGGTGGCCGTCTACGGCGACCACCAGATGAACGACTCGCGCGTCGCCGTGATGACGGTGCGCGCCGCCGTCGACGCCGGCGCCGTGGTGCTCAACCACGCCGAGGTCACCGGCCTGCGCTTCACCGGCGGCCGGGTCACCGGCGCCGACCTCAAGGACCGCCTGGACGGCACCGAGTTCGGCGTGAACGCCCGCCTGGTGCTCAACGCCACCGGCCCGTGGGTCGACCACCTTCGCACCATGGAGGACGCCGGCGCCGCGCCGTCGATCCGCCTCTCCAAGGGCGCCCACGTCGTGGTCAAGCGCCGTGCCCCGTGGCGCGCCGCGCTGACCATCCCGATCGACAAGTACCGCGTCTCCTTCGCCATCCCGTGGGAGGACCACGTCCTCCTCGGCACCACCGACGAGGAGTACACCGGCGACCCGCAGGACGTCCGGGCCACCGAGGCGGACATCGACCAGATCATGGGCGAGGCCGCGCACGCCATCCGCGACGAGCACATCGACCGCGACCTGATCACCTACGCCTTCGCCGGCCTGCGGGTGCTGCCCGGCGGCCCCGGCGACACCGCCGCCGCCAAGCGCGAGACGGTCGTCACCGAGGGCCGGGGCGGCATGCTGTCGGTCGCCGGCGGCAAGTGGACCACCTACCGGCACATCGGCCGGACCGTGCTGGAGAAGCTGGCCCACGTGCCCGGCACCACGCTCGGCGAGGACATGTCGACCATCGCCCGGACGGTCCCGCTGCCCGGCGTCGGCGCGCCGAACGCCGTCGCGCACCGCCTGCTGATCGACCGTGAGCCCGGCTCGCGGATGGAGCCGCTGGTCGCCAAGCACCTGGCCAGCCACTACGGCACGCTCTCCTTCGAGATCGCCCGCATGATCGACGAGAACCCGGAGCTCGGCCGGCCGATCCACGAGGACGGCCCGGACGTCTGGGCCCAGGTCGCCTACGCCGCCGACAGCGAGTGGGCGTACACCACGGACGACGTGCTGCGCCGCCGCACCACGATGACCGTCCGCGGCCTGGACACGCCGGAGATCCGCTCCGAGGTCGACGCCTTCCTGGCGAAGCGCGCCAAGTGACCGCGTGGCCGGGTGAGGACCGTCCCGTGAAGCGCTCGGCCCCGTAGGGCCGGCGCACAGGACTCGAAGGGCGGGCACCCCGGGCTGGGGGTGCCCGCCCTTCGGCATGTCCGCACGGCCGGGCTCACGGGCTCCTGCGGGTCGGCTGCCGGGGCGGTCCCCAGGACCCGCTCGGCTGCCCGCCGAACCGCGGTCGGGCCGCGCGACCGGCCGCCGGGCAACGCCGGAGGGCGGCACCCGTGGAGACGGGTACCGCCCTCCGGGAAGCGCGGGGGCGCGGTCAGATGATCAGGCTGAGCGGCATGATCAGGGCGATGGCGACGACCGAGATCACGGTCTCCATCACCGACCAGGACTTGAGGGTCTGGCCGACGCTCATCCCGAAGTACTCCTTCACCAGCCAGAAGCCGGCGTCGTTGACGTGCGAGAAGAACAGCGAACCGGCGCCGATGGCCAGCACCAGCAGCGCCGCGTGGGTCGCGGACATGTCGGCGGCGAGCGGGGCGAGGATGCCCGCGGCGGTGATCGTGGCGACCGTGGCGGAGCCGGTGGCCAGGCGGATCAGCACGGCGATCAGCCAGCCGAGCAGCAGCGCCGAGATGTGCCACTTGGCGGACCACTCGCTGACCGCGTTGCCCACACCGACGTCGATCAGGGTCTGCTTGAAGCCGCCGCCCGCGCCGACGATGAAGACGATGCCCGCGATCGGGCCGAGCGACTTCCCGACGGTGTCGGAGATCCGGTCCTTGGTGAAGCCGGCCGCCCGGCCGAGCGTCACCATGCCGAGCAGGGTCGCGGCGAGCAGGGCGATCAGCGGCGAGCCGATGAAGTCGAAGATCCGCTGCGGCATCGCCTTCGGGTCGTCGACGACGACGTCGACCAGGGCCTTGCCGAGCATCAGGGCGACCGGCAGCAGGATGGTGGCGAGGACCGCGCCGAAGCCCGGGGTGTGCGCGGGCTTCTCCGTCTCCTCGGGCGCGGTGGCCTGCGGGATCTCCAGCGGGCCGACCCAGCGCTCGGCGAGCCGGGCGAACAGCGGGCCGGCGACGATCAGCGTCGGCACGGCGATCAGCAGGCCGAGCGCCAGGGTGATGCCGAGGTCGGCCTTCAGCGCGTCGACGGCCACCAGCGGACCGGGGTGCGGCGGGACGAGGCCGTGCAGCACCGAGAGCCCGGCCAGCGCGGGGATGCCGATCCGCATCAGCGGGACGTTGCCGCGGCGGGCCACCAGCAGCACGATCGGGATCAGCAGGACGACCCCGACCTCGAAGAACAGCGGCAGGCCGAGGACGGCCGCGATCAGCGCCATCGCCCAGGGCAGCGCCCTGGGCCCGGAGCGGGCGAGCACGGTGTCGGCGATGATGTTCGCCCCGCCGGAGTCGGCGAGCAGTTTGCCGAGCATCGCGCCGAGCCCGATCAGCAGGCCGACGCCCGCGACGGTCGCGCCGAACCCCGTGGAGAAGCTGCCCAGCAGCTTGTCGAAGGGGGCGCCGGCGACGGCGGCCAGCAGGCCCGAGCCGAGCGTGAGGGCGAGGAACGGGTGGAGCTTCAGCCGGGTGATCAGCACCACGATGGCGCCGATGCTGAGCAGGACCGCGATCAGCAGCTGGGCGTCGCTGTCGGTGTGCGGCAGGGCCGGTGGGGCGGCCGCCGCGAGCAGGGTGGGGGTCACGCGAGGTCTCCATTGACGGGCCGCAGCAGTGCCACGGCCATCTCGACGAGTTCTTCGGGGGTCGGGCCGACGTCCAGGACCGCACCGCGCTCGTCCGCCCCGAGGGGCTCCAGGGCGGCGTACTGCGAGTCGAGCAGCGACGGCGGCATGAAGTGTCCGGTGCGGTGGGCGAGCCGGTCCCCGACCAGCTCGTGCCCCCCGCTGAGGTGCAGGAAGAAGGCGCCCGGGCAGGCCGCGCGCAGGGTGTCGCGGTAGCGGTGCTTCAGCGCCGAGCAGGTGACCACGCCGCCGGTGCCGGCCTCGGCCCGCTCCCCCAGCCAGCCGCCGAGGGCGCGCAGCCAGGGCGCGCGGTCCGCGTCGTCCAGCGGGATGCCCGCCGACATCTTGGCGATGTTGGCGGGCGGGTGGAAGTCGTCCGCCTCGGCGTAGGGGAGGTCGAGGCGGTCGGCCAGCAGGCGGGCCACGGTGGTCTTGCCGACACCGGAGACGCCCATCACCACGAGGGTGAGGGGCGACGCGGGGGTGTCGTGGTTCTCGACGCTGAGAGCCATGGGTGGTGCTCCTTCGTTGCCAGGCCGCCACTATCGCTCCAAAGATATGACGTATTCAAGAGTCGGAAACCAAATCGTCATACTTTTACGCGTTGCGGGGGCCGCCCGGCGAGCGGGCCGGCCGGGCCCTCTAGGCTGGCCGGATGGAGATCCAGGGGCTGCCCGGCCGACTGCTCGCCGACCTCGGACCGGCCATCGCCTCCGGTGAGATCCCCGAGGGGGCGGTCCTGCGCGCCGAGGAGCTGGAGCAGCGGTACGGGGTGTCGCGGACGGTGGTCCGCGAGGCCGTGCGGATCCTGGAGGGGATGGGGCTGGTCGCCTCCCGGCGGCGGGTCGGCAGCACCGTCCAGCCGAAGTCCGCCTGGGACGTCTTCGACCCGCTGGTGATCCGCTGGCGGCTGGCCGGGACCGACCGGCCCGCGCAGCTGCGCTCGCTCGGCTCGCTGCGCGTCGCGGTGGAGCCGGCCGCGGCCGCGCTCGCCGCCCGGCACGCCAGCGACGACGAGCGCCGCGAACTGCTCTCCCTCGCCGGGGAGTTGACGATGACGGCGCGGGCCGCCGACCTGACCACCTTCCTCCGGCACGACATCGCCTTCCACGCGACCGTCCTGAAGGCCTCCGGCAACGAGATGTTCGCCCACCTCGGGGACACCGTCGGTGCGGTGCTCACCGGCCGCACGGAGTACCATCTGATGCCTCATCAGCCCGAGCCGTACGCGATCCGGCTGCACCGCGAGGTCGCGGAGGCGATCTGTGCGGGGGACGCGGCCCACGCCGAGCGGGCGATGCGCACGATCGCCGAGGGCGCGCTGGCGGAGCTCGACCAGCAGCTGGGGTGATTCGCCCGGGGGGCGCGGTTTCCGGTGCAGATCACACGATTTGACGCCAGTTCGGCTGATTCCCGCGCATGGTTCGGGTACCACGGGGCAGAGTGGTGCGCAGGGGCGCGTTCCGGCGCGCCCGTCCCGCCGTCGTGAGCGCGCCTGGGGGTCGCCCGATGCCATCCGCACGCCGTCGCCGCCGTCGCCTGCCCGACGAGGTGCGCGCAGCCGCAGTCCGGGCGGTGCTCTGCCTGTCCTTCACCCTGGTCGGCCTGGTCGTCGCGGCGCTGGGCTCGTACGCGGACAGCTGGCTGATGACGCCGGCGCTGATGGCGATGGGGCTTGGGGTGTTCGGCACCATGTGGTGCCTGCTGGAGATCCTCATCTCGCGCCAGGTCGCCGCCCAGCGGATGCGCGGGCCGAACTCCGCCTCGCCGATGGCCGGCAGCCGGGCGCCCGCCGGGGTCCGGCCGGTGCCGCGCCCGGCGGGCCCCCCGACCGGGACGGCGCCCCAGCCGTGGGTGCCCACCGCGCAGGGCGCCCGGGTGGGTGGTCAGGCCGGCACGACGGCCCGGTAGTGGGTGGTGAGCCGGCCGTCGTCGTCCAGGACGTGGAAGGCGAGCATCGGCGGCTGCTCGAAGCTGATCCCGGGGCCGCCCTCGCAGGGCAGCGTGACGGTCGACACCACACCCGGCGCGACCAGTACCGGCAGACCGGCGAACACGGTGGCCGCGCCGGTGTGGGAGTGGCCGCAGAGCAGGGCGGCCACCCGGGGGTGGCGGGCCAGCACCTCGGCGAGCCGCTCCTCCCCGAACTGGCGGATCGGGTCGACGGTCGGCAGGTGGAGGACGACCGGCGGGTGGTGGAAGGCCACCAGCGCCGGCCGGTCCGGACGGCCCCCGGCCAGCTCGGCGTCCAGCCAGGCCAGCGTCCCCTCGTCGAGCAGGCCGTCGTCGCGGCCGGGGATCGACGAGTCGAGCAGCAGCAGGTCGGCGCCGGGCAGTCCGTGCCGCCGGTTGACCGGGCCGTCCGCGGGCGCCTCCCCGAGCAGTCCCTCCCGGTAGGGCGCGCGCCGGTCGTGGTTGCCGGGACAGGTGAGCACCGGGTGGCGGGAGACCAGCACCTTGGCGGCCTGCTCGTACTCCGCCGGCAGGCCGTGGTCCGCGAGGTCGCCGGTGACCAGGACGGCGTCCAGCGGGCCCGGCAGGGCGTTGAGGTACGCCATCACCCGCTCGGCCCGCCGGTAGGCGCGGGCGCCGCCGTCCCGGCGCCACTCCTGGCCGAGGTGGATGTCACTGAAGTGAGCGATCGTCAGCATGCCCCCACGGTAGGCGGGCCGGCGGCGATGGGGTAGCGGGTGTCAGGCCCGGCCCGGGGTAGCGGGGGTCAGGCCTGGCCCGGGGCCTCCACCGGGCGCTTGAACATCCGGGTCGCGGTGATCTCGCCGTGGATGGCCGGGCCGTCCGGGTCCTGCGGGGCGGGCAGGCCGGGGCGCAGGTGCTCCTCCACCGAGATGTACTTGAGGCCGGCCCGCAGGTCGGCGTCGTTGCGCAGCCGGATGACCAGCGGGAACTCGGCCAGCGCGGTGGTGTCGAACAGGCCGGTGGTGTAGATCAGCTGGACGCCGAGCGCGTCGGCGACCGCCCGCTGGAGCTCCAGCAGGTAGGTGGCGTTGGCGCGGCCGATCGGATTGTCCAGGAAGAGCGTGCCGGCGTGCCGCAGCTGGGACTGGCCCCGGTCGTTGGCCCGCAGCGCGGCCATCGTGCAGTACAGCGCGATGGCCGCGGTGAGCAGCTGGCCGCCGGAGAAGACGTCCGACATCTGGCCGACGCCGACCCGCTCGGCCCGCAGCACCGCGTCCGGCTTGAGGATCTCCACGCTGACGCCGCGCGGCCCGATCGCGGCGGCGACCCCGCGCAGCAGCAGGGACATCCCGTCGCGGCGCAGGTCGCTGTTCTTCCGGACGGCGGCGCGGGTGGCCTCGTCGATCACCTCGCCCAGCCGCTCCACCAGGGTGGCGTGGTCCGGGTCCTCGAAGCGGATCCGCAGGAACTCCTGGCCGGACCACTCCCCCAGGCCCTCGGGCAGCCGGGAGAGCCGCTGGGCGGCCCGCAGCGTGGTGAGCGAGGACTCGACCAGGCCGCGCAGCCGGTCGACGATCGAGCCGCGGTTGCGCTCCAGCTGGGCGAGCTCGTCGGTCAGCACCCGCAGCCGGGGCGCGAAGGCGGTGGCCCAGGCGGCGGCGTGGTCGGGCAGGGCGGCGGCGGGCAGTTCGCGGATCTGCTGGCGGGCCGGGGTGCGGACGGCCTCGTAGCGCGCCGCGTTGGCGTGCCGGACGAGGGCGTCGGAGGCGTCCCGGACGGCGAGTTCGGCGGCGGAGAGCTCGCCGGCGGCGGTGCGCAGGGCGCGCCGGGCCTCGGCGGCGGCCGTCCGGGCGTCGGCGAGCGGGCCCAGGTAGGGCTCGACCGGGCGGCCGTCCTCGTCCTGGTGCTCGCGCAGGCCGTCGCGCAGCTGCCCGGCGTGCTCGTCGAAGTCGGCGGCGGCGGCCTGGGCGGCGTCGAAGGTCCGCTGCAGGTCGGCGTGGGCGGTGCGGGCGGCGTCGACGCTCTCGCGGCGCTCGGCCAGCCGGGTGGTGGCGGTGCGCAGCAGGACCTGGGCGTGCTCGGGGTCGGTGGGGACGAGGTCCTCGGGCAGCTCGGTGTGCGCCTCGCCGTCGGCGGGCGCGGAGCGTTCGGCCTCGCCGCGCAGCCGGCCGAGCTGCTCGCTGGCGGCGGCGGCGCGGGCCTCGATGGTGGCGACCAGCTCCTCCGCGCGGGCGGCGGCGGCCTGGCGGGCCGGGCCGTCGGCGCCGTCGGGGCTGCCCAGCAGCTCCTCCGCCCGGGTGCGCACCTTGTTGGTGAGCCGGTCGAGTTCGGTCGCGGCGGCGGCCTCGTCCCCCTCGGCCCGGGCCTGTTCGGCGCGCAGGTCGGCGCCGACGCCGACCTTCTCGTACAGCTGGGACGCGGCGCGGTAGGCCTCGCGCAGGGCGGGCAGGGCGACGGGGGCGGCGGCGGGCTCGTCGGCCTGCTCGGCCGCGGGGATCTCGGCGCGCTCGGCGCGCAGGGTGCGGGCGGTGCGGCGGGCGTCGTCGGCGGCACGCTGGGCGGCGCGGCGGTCCTCGTCGCAGGTGCGGGCGCGCTCGGCGCACTGGGCCTGGCGGCGGTCGCACTCGGTCGCGTCCTCGGCGAGTTCGCGCAGGCTCCGCGTCCAGCCGGCGCGCTCGCGCAGGCGGAAGGCGAGGCCGGAGAGGGCGTCGGCGCGGCGCCGGGCCTGCTGGGCGGCCTCGCGCTGCTCCTCGTGCGCGAACGCGGCGGCGGCGTGGTCGCCCTCGGCCTCGTCGTGGTCGGCCCGCAGGGTGGCCAGCGCGGCGGCGGCCTGCTCGGCGTGCTCGTGGGCGGCCTCGGCGGCGGCGGCCAGCTCGGCGAGGGTGCCGGGCGGGCAGCTGGCGTGCCAGGAGGCGAGGCGGGCGGCGAGGGCGCGGTCGCCGCCCAGCCGGGCGGCCAGCTCGCGGATGTGCTCCTCGCGGGCGGTGGCGCGTGAGCGCAGCTCGCGGCGCTCGCCGTCGGCGGCGGTCTCGTCGTGCATGGCCGGGTTCGGCGGGACGAGGAAGAAGGCGGGCTCGCCGGTGATGGGCGCGATCAGCGCGGCGGCGGCGCCGACCGCGACGGTGGAGCGCGGCAGCAGCGCGGCGGAGTGCAGCGTCTCGCGGGCCCGGTCCAGCGAGTGGGGGTCGGTGATCACCACGCCGTCGACCAGCTCCGGCCGGGCGGCGAGGATCGCCTCGTGGTCCGCCGGGTCGACCGACTGGGCCAGGTAGCGCCAGCCGGGCAGCGCGGGGATGCCGTGCTCGGCGAGGTACTCGACGGTGGCGAGCACGTCCGGGCCGGGCGGCAGCAGGCCGCCGTCGCCGAGCGCGGCGAGGATGCGGGAGTCGTCGGCGGCCGCGGTGCGCAGGTCGAACAGGGTGCGTTCGGCGGTGGCGATCGCGTCGTCGAGCAGTTCCCGGAGCGTCTCGGCGGAGCGGTCGAGGACCGCGGGGGTGAGGAAGCCGGAGGCCTCGTCCGCGTCCTCC
This sequence comes from Kitasatospora sp. NPDC059973, assembly GCF_042737525.1. Lineage (NCBI taxonomy): Bacteria > Bacillati > Actinomycetota > Actinomycetes > Kitasatosporales > Streptomycetaceae > Kitasatospora > Kitasatospora sp. NPDC059973. The sequence goes on from NZ_JBHWUI010000146.1 coordinate 20,116, forward strand.
TGGTACGGGGTGAGGGAGAGCAGGTCGGCGAGCCGGGGCTCGGTGGCGAGCAGGGCCGCGGTGCGCTGCTCGGTGGCGAGCGCCTGGGCGGCGGCCTTGCGGGCGTCGGTGGCGCGGGCTTCGGCGAGTTCGGCCCGGCCGGTGGCCGCGGCGGCCTCGCGCGGCCACGGCCCGCACACCTCGCGCACCGCGCCGCTCCTCGCCGAGACCGCAGCCCGCATCTCCGCACGGCGCGGCCCGCTCGGCGGGCTCCTCTCCGCCTCCGAGC
>NZ_JBHWUI010000147.1:0-20298 GCF_042737525.1 Kitasatospora sp. NPDC059973
GGGGGGCTTCCGGGCCCCGCCCGGCGGCGCCCCCCCCCGCCCGGCCCCCGGCCGGGGGGGGGGGCGGCCCCCGGGCCGCGCCGGGGGTCTGCCCCGGGCCCCGGCGCCCCCCGGGCCCCCGGGGGCGGCGCCGCGCTCGCCCCTCAGCGCCGGGCGAGGTCCAGGAACGGCGCGACGGCCGCGACGAACTCCGCCGGCCGGGTGTGGTGCACCAGGTGCCCGGCCTCGACGGTGACCACCCGGCAGTCGGGGATCCGCCCGGCCATCTCGGCGATCCGGTCCTGCGGGACGTGGCTCGCCCGGCCCCCGGCCACCACCAGGGTGGGTGCGGTGATCGCGGCCATCCGCTCGAGCCAGACCGGCTCGGGGGTGTCCAGCTGCGCCTTGACCGGCTTCACCACCGCCCAGTCGAAGTCCACCGGCCCGGGGGGCGCGTCGGCCACCGGGGCCGCCGGACGCGGGTAGGGCGCCGGGACGTCCTCCAGCACCAGCCGGCCGACCCGCTCGGGGTGCTCCTGCGCCAGCAGGTACGCCACCACACCGCCCATCGAATGCCCGACGACATCGACCCGGTCCAGCCCGAGGGCGTCCAGGAAGGCGAGGACGTCGTCCCGCATCGGCTCGACGCCGTACCGGCCGGGCCGGCCGCTGTCCCCGTGGCCGCGCAGGTCGAGCGCGAGGACGCGGTGGCGCGGCGCGAGGTCCGGCAGCACGCCGGCCCAGTCGGTGGCCCGCTCGCCGAGCGCGTGCAGCAGGAGCAGCGGCGGGGCACCCGGCGGGCCGGACTCGCGGTAGGCGAGGGTGACCTCCGGCAGTTCCACGGTCCGATGATCGGTCATGCCGATCACCGTATGCCGTGGCCCCGGCTGCCGACAGGCCGTTCGCCCACCGCTCAACCCGGCCGGTCACGGTCCTATCCCCGGGCCGGTACCTCGCCGGCCCGCACCTTCCCGGCCTGCGCCTCGCCGACCGGCACCTCGCCTACCTCGTCGCCTACCTCGTCGGCCCGCACCTCGCCGGTCCGGCCGGGAGCGGGCGCTTCGGGAGCGGCCTGCCCGGGCAGCGGTACCGCCACCGGTCGCGCGTCCTCCCGGGCCGCCACCGGTCCGCCGTCCTCCCGGGCCGCCGCCCGGCTCGCGAGCACCGAGGCCAGCACCGCCAGGGCGGCCACCGCCGCGCAGACGGCACTGGCGGAGGTGTACGCGGCCCGGTGACCGCCACCGCCGCCCGTCGCGCGCAGGTAGACGCCGGAGAGCGCCGAGACGCAGACCGCCGCCGCTATCCGCTGCGCCATCTGCAGGATCGCCCCGCTCACCCCGGCCGCCTCGGCGGGCGCATGGCGCAGCACGTACGCCTGGTTGGTCGCACCCATCACGCCCGCGGCCGCGCCGCCGAGCAGTTGCAGCCCCGCCAGCAGCCAGGGCAGCCCACCCGTCGGCGCCCACCGCACGACCAGGCCGCCGGTGAGCATCACCAGCGCCGCGAGCGTCAGGCCCGCGGTGACGGTCCGCCGGCCGAAGCGCCGCACCACCCGCCAGGCGAGCGCCGAGGCGACGCCCATCGAGACCGCCGAGGGCAGCGCGACCAGCGCCGCGCCCATCGGGGAGAGGCCGAGCCCGTCCTGCAGGAACATCGCCAGCACCAGCCCGGCCGCCACGGACGAGCCGAACTGGGCCATCGCCACCGCCGTGCCGAGCGCGTACGGCGCGGACCGGGTGAGCGCCGGGTGGATCAACGGGTGCCCGCCGGCCCGGGCGCAGCGGCGCTGCCACCACACCAGCGCGCCCAGCAGCAGGGCCGCGGCGGCGCCGAAGGCCAGCCAGCCGGTCCAGGCGGGCGGCTGCACGAACGGCAGCATCAGCACCAGGGTCAGCGCGGCGACCAGCAGCAGCCCGACCAGGTCGAGGTCGGCGTCGCGGGCACTGGGGCGCGGGCGCGGCAGGCAGCGGGCCGCCAGCACGACGGTCGCCAGCCCGAACGGCACGTTGAGCAGGAAGGTCAGCCGCCAGCCGAACTCCGGTCCGACCGCGGCCAGGACGGCGCCGCCGATCGGCGGCCCGAGCGCGAAGGCCAGGCCGCCGGTGACGGCGTACATCCCGAGCGCCCGGGCCCGCAGCTGGCCGTCGAACACGTCCTGGATGGTGCCGATCATCTGGGAGTTGACCAGCCCGGCCCCGGCGCCCTGGAGCAGCCGGGCGGCCACCAGCACCCAGGGCTCGGTCGCGGTCGCGGAGAGCACGCTGACGGCGGTGAACACGGCCAGGCCGGTGACGAAGAACCACTTGCGGCCGCGGACGTCGCCGAGCCGCCCGCCCGGGACCAGGGCCAGGCCGAAGGCGAGCGAGTAGCCGGCGACGATCCACTGCAGATGGGCGGGGCCGGCGTGCAGGCTCTCCCGGAGGGCGGGTATCGCGGTGTTGAGGACGGACTGGTCGAGCAGGGTGGTGAACCCGCCCGCGACGCAGACCAGCAGGACGCGGCGCCCGGCCGCGTCGAAGCGCTCCCGGGGCGGCGCCGCCGGGCCGGTGGCGGGGGTCACGGCTCGACCACCACCAGGACGTAGCGGGCGGCCTCGGGCCCCGGGCTGCGGAACCGGGTGCTGTCGGCGGTGAACCGCAGGCAGTCGCCGGCCGCGAGCTGCTGCGGCTCGCCGTCGACGGTCAGCTCCAACCGGCCCTCCAGCAGCCAGAGGTGGTGCTCCAGGCCGGGGACGGACGGCCGGTCGTAGGCGATGTCGGCGCCCGCCGGCAGCAGCCCCTCGATGATCTCGGCCCGCAGCGAGCCGTCCGGCGGGGACACCGAACGCCGCACGAACCCCGTCGCCTCGTCATGCCAGACCCGCTGCTCCCCGGCCCGGACCAGCCCGGCCGGGGCCGACTCGACCTCGGCGAGCAGCCGCGACATCGTGCGCCCGTACACGGCGCAGAGCCGGCCGAGCAGGGCGGCCGTCGGGCTGACCTCCGCCCGCTCGACCCGGGACAGCGTGGACCGGCTCACCTCTGCCCGGCGCGCCAACTCCTCCAGCGTCCAACCGCGTTCGACGCGGAGTTCGGCCAGTCGGATGGCCAGCCGCTCGTCGGCGGCCGTATCGATTCCCATATTCGCGATGCTATCCCGGATATGGGATCACCTACAGGGCGCGGGCCCGGTCGAGCGGCCCGGCGGGGGGCGCCGGCGCGTGCCGTGCACGGCCGCGCCCCGGTGGTGCCACCGGTGTGCGGCCGGTGCGCGGCGCGATCACCCCGGCGGCACCGGCCACTCCGCGCCCCGGCGCCCACCCGGCGCCACGTCAGCAGTCCGGGGCCTCCGAGGCCGCAGGTCCGGGTCGGCCCGGCGCCTCCGGCGTGCCGCCCGCGGGAGCCGCACGGCCCAGCGTGCGGATCGCCGGGATCGCGAACAACGCCACGCAGCCCGCCAGGCAGGCACCCGCCGACACCAGCAGCAGCCGCCCCGGTGAGGCCAGCGCGGTGGCCGGTCCAGCCAGGATCTGACCGAGCGCGATCCCGGACACCGAGCCGGCCAGCTCGTACGCGCTGACCCGGTTGAGCACCGCGGGCGGGGTGTGGGTCTGCACACTGGTCGCCCACATCACCGACCAGAACGCCCAGGCGCCGCCGCCGAGCACGTGGCCCGCCAGCAGCACCGGCAGGCCGGTGTCCAGGGCGACGCAGAGCGGCAGCACGCTGTACAGCGCCATCGCCGCCGCACCGGCGGCCAACGGCCGGGCCGGGCGCACCCGCAGGGCCAGCAGCCCGCCGAGCACCGTTCCGACGCCGAGGAAGGAGACCGCCAGACCGTAGGCGTTCGGGCCGAGCCGGGCACCGACCAGCGCCGAGCTGAGCGGCACCAGCGGACCGAAGAGCAGCACGCCGTACCCCACCCAGATCAGGATCACCGCCCACATCCAGGTGCGCGCACGGAACTCCTGCCAGCCCTGGCGCAGGTCGCGGCGGAGCGAACCGCCGGTGCGGGCACCGGGGCCGGCGGCGGCCGGGGCGGCCTCGGGCGCGCCGGCCGGGGCGAGCCGGATGAGCGCCAGGCACAGGGCGCTGAGCAGGAAGGTGGCGCCGTCGATCGCGTAGACCGTCCCGGCTCCGGTCAGCGCGATCAGCAGGCCCGCCAGGGCCGGGCCGAGCAGTTGGGCGAGCGCGTCGGCCACCTTGAGCGTGGCGTTCGCCCGCTGCGGCTCGCGGGCGACCAGCGGGACCATCCCGTTCACCCCCGGCTGGAACATCGCGGTGGCCGCACCGGCCAGCGCCGCCATGGTCACCAGCAGCCAGAACGGCGGCGGTCCCACGAAGAACGCGGCGGCCAGCACCCCCTGGGTGAGCACCCGGGCGAGGTCCGCGCCGACCATCATCCGGCGCGCACCGACCCGGTCGGCGAGCACCCCGCCGAACAGGACCAGGGCGACGACCGTCCCGGTCCAGATGCCGAGGACGATGCCGACCCCGGAGATCCCGTAGAGCGCGCCGACCGCGAGTGCGGTGGCGACCGGCATCATCGCGTCGCCGACCAGCGAGACCGCGCGGGCGATGAAGTAGAGCGTGAAGCGCCGGTCCCACAACGGGGGCCGGGCGGGCGGCGGACCGGTCCGGGCGGCCCGAGTGGTCCAGACGTTCCGGGTGGTCCGGACGTTCCGGGTGGTCCGACTGTTCTGCGCGTCCTTGGTGCTCTGCGCGTCCTTGGTGTTCGGGCTGTTCTGTGCGTTCTGGGTGTGCGTCTGCGAGGTGGTCACAGCACGATGGTGGTCTGGACCATTCGACTACCCCAGTGTCCCGAACGACATGATGGGGTACTTTCGCGCCATGACGCTTCGTCCGCCGCCCGAACCCCCGGCGCCGCACCGGGTCGTGGCCCTGCTCCAGCCCCCGCAGTCGACCTTCCTGCTGGCCTGCGCGACCGAGGTGCTGGGCGACCACGGCCCGGCGATCCCCGCCCGCTACACGTTCGAGGTCTGCACCGAGCACCCCGGTCCGGTGCGGACCCAGGTCGGCTACGACCTGCTGGTCACGGCGGGCCTGGACGCGCTGGAGCGCGCGGACACCGTCCTGGTCCCCGGCTGGCAGCAGCCGGCCGGCACCGAGGTGCCGCCGGCGGTGGTCGAGGCGGTCCGCCGGGCGCACCGGCGCGGCGCGCGGATCGTCGGCATCTGCTCGGGCGCCTTCGTGCTCGCCGCCGCCGGACTGCTGGACGGCCGGCGGGCCGCCACCCACTGGGCCCGGGCCGCCGAACTGGCCGACCGGTTCCCCCGGGTCCGGGTCGACCCCGCGGTGCTCTACGTGGACCACGGCGATGTCGCCACCAGCGCCGGATCGGCGGCCGGCGTCGACCTCTGCCTGCACCTGGTGCGCACCGACCACGGCGCCGCGCACGCGATGCGGATCGCCCGGCAGATGGTGATGCCGCCGCACCGCGAGGGCTGCCAGCTGCAGTACGCCGAACTGCCGACCTCCGGACCGGTCACCGACTCGCTGGCCCCCCTGCTGGAGTGGCTGGGCGGGCGGCTGGACCAGCAGGTCAGCGTCGCCGAGATGGCGCTCCACTCCCAGGTCTCGGGCCGCACGCTGACCCGGCGCTTCACCGAGCAACTGGGCATCAGTCCCGGACGCTGGCTGCTGGACCGGCGGATCGCCGCCACCCGGGCCCTGCTGGAGGAGACCGACCTGCCGGTGGAGACCATCGCGCACCGGGTCGGCCTCTCCTCGGCGGTCAACCTGCGCCGGCGCTTCCACGAAGCCCTGCGCACCACGCCCGCCGCCTACCGGCGGGCCTTCCGCTCGGACCCGAGCCGATAGGCCCCGGCCGCCCCGGGACCGCCCGGGGCCGGGTCGCACCACCCCGCCGGAACGCCCCTGACCTGGCCCGATAGGGTCGGTGTGCCGGGCGGGCGCGGAGCACGCACCACCACGGGGACGTCGCACCGCGCGGCGGGCCCGGCCGTCGTCACCGTGTCACCACCAGGTCGGGGGAAGAAGTGCGCCGTTCCACAGGTCTCGTCAGTACCGTGCTCGCGCTGCTGTGCGCGGCGGGCTGCTCGTCCGCCGCCGGCGGGAGCGCCGCCGGGCCGTCGGCGAGCGCCTCGGCGAGCGTTTCGGTGTCGGCGGGCGCACCGGCGGCGGGCACCGCGGCCGTGAGCACCCCGCCGCCGTCCGGCGCTCCGGCGACGCCCACGAGTGCCACGAGCACCCCGGCCGCGCCGTCCGCGGAGCATGCCGCCGCCGTGCGCGAGGCCGCGGCCGCCACCGGCCGCACCAGCGCCAGGGTCGGCCAGACCGTGCAACTCACCAACGGCGACACCACGTACAACCTGGCCGTGGCCGGGGACTTCGACATGGCGGCGGACCGGGGGCAGCTCGGCGTCAACCTCCCCGGGGGCGCGATCAGCCACCTCGACGAGGTCTTCGCCGACGGCCAGGTGTACGTGCGCGGCTCGGCGGGAGTGCCCGCGGGGTCCTGGGCGGCGATCGACCGCGAGCGGCCCGTCGCGCACGCCCTGCTCCGGTCGCCGGTCAACGACCCGGAGCACGTCCTGCAGCAGCTCTCCACGCTGACCCGGGTCGTCCGGAACGGGGAGGAGGAGCTGGACGGCGTCCGCACCGTGCGGTACAGCGGCGTGCTGGCCGACGACGCCGTCGTCCTGCGCCTGGCACCGGAGGTCCAGGCCAAGCTGGCGACCTACCGGAGCCTCGGCGGCGGCGACCTCCGGATCCCGGCCGAGGTCTGGGTCGACCCCCAGGGCCGGGTGGCGAAGGTCCGGCTGGTCCTGGACATGGACCCGATCCACGCCGTCACCACGGTCACCTTCACCGAGTTGGGCAAGCCGGTGAAGGTGTCGCCGCCCCCGGCGAAGAGCACCAGCGCGGTCACCGAGCTCTCCGGCGTCCTCACCGGCTGACCGGCCCGCGCCGGGCGCGGAGCCGGCCCCGCACGCCTGCGGCCTGCGCCGCGACCTCCGGCGGACGGCCTCCCCTCCGGTGTTACCCACCTGGTTCACGACCCTTCCAAAGCCGTGAACTGCCGGTCATATGATGTCCGCGATCGGGGGCCGACCAGGGCCCGCGCACCAAGGGGGATCATGTTCGGGATCATCAGGCCGTGTCGGCACCGGCTCTCCGAGCGGCTGCAGGCCTCGTGGATGGCTCATCTGTGCGGACTCTGCCTGGCACTCAGGGACGACCACGGCCAACTGGCCCGGACGGCCACCAACTACGACGGTCTGATCATCTCGGTGCTGGTCGAGGCACAGAGCGCGAAGGACGACGCCTCCTGGCGCCGCACCGCCGGGCCCTGCCCGCTGCGCGGGATGCGCACCGCCTCGGTCGCCAAGGGCGAGGGCGCCCGGCTGGCGGCCGCCGTCTCGCTGGCGCTCGCCTCGGTGAAGATCCGCGACCATGTCGAGGACCGGGACGGCGTGTTCGCCCGGCGCCCGGTCGCCGCCGGGGCCCGCGCCGTCACCAGGCGCTGGGACCGCAAGAGCGCGGGCGGCGCCTCGGCGGTCGGCTTCGACACCGCCGTCCTGCTCGACGCGGCCTCCCGCCAGGGCGCGTTGGAGCGTGCGCTGCCCCCGGGCGGGTCCGTCCTGCTGGTCACCGAGCCGACCGAGAGCGCCACTTCGGCGGCGTTCGCCCACACCGCCGTCCTGGCCGGCCGGCCCGGCAACGCCGAACCGCTGGCGGAGGCGGGGCGTCTGTTCGGCCGGCTCGCCCACCTGCTGGACGCCGCCGAGGACCAGGCCGAGGACGCCGCGAGCGGAGCCTGGAACCCGCTCACGGCGACCGGCACCGACCGGGCCGAGGCCGAACGCCTCTGCCGGGACGCCGTCCACGGCATCCGGCTCGCGCTGCGCGAGGTGGAGCTGACCGACCGGGCCCTGGTGCACACCCTGCTCGCGCACGAGACGGAGCGGGCCGTGGAGCGCGTCTTCGGCCCGGCCGCGCACACCGCCACCTGCCGGACCCGGACGGCGCCCGCTGACGGTTCCGCCGGGCACGGGGGCGCCGGGCACGGTTCCGACCCGCACGGTTCCGACCCGTACCGGTCGGCGCCCCGGCAGGACCCGGGGCAGGCGCCGCCCGCCGGTCCCGGCGCGCCGATCCCGCCCTGGGTGCCGCAGGGCCCCGGGTTCACCCCGCCCGGCGGCCGCCCCCCGCACCGGCGCAACCTGCTGGCCGGCTGCGCGGTCTGGGCGCTGATGGCCTGCACCTGCCAGCTGATGTGCTGCTCGCACGACGATCCGTTCTCGCGCGAGCGCAAGGAGGGGTGGTGCGCACGGCAGGACGTCGACTGCGGGGACTGCGGGGACTGCTGCAGCAACTGCGGTGACTGCTGCAACTGCTGTGGAGACGGCGGGTGCTGCGACGGCTGCGGATGCGACGGGTGCGACTGCGGCTGCGACTGCTGAGCACCGCGGCCCTGCGGGGTCCGGGCGCGATCGCCGCCCGCCCAAGGCAGCTGACGGTACCTCAGGTGGAGTCGGCGCCGTCCGCGAGGCCGGGCCGCCCGGCGCGGCGGCTCCGACCTGCGACGGACCACGGCTCCGCGACTTCTTCGCCCCGCTGCCCGCCGAGGGCCTCGCCGGGCCGGTGCTCCTGCTCAGCGCGCGGAGCAGCAACGACGCGCCGGAGGCGGCGGCCGGCGGGGAGCGGACCTGGTAGCAGCTGACGGGCTGGCGGCGCCGGCTGGACCTGCCCGAGGGCGGTCACCTGTCCTTCTGTGACATGCCCCGGGTGCTGGAAGCCTTCGGGGTGCGCGACCGGATACCGCCGGAGACGGCACGCCCGCAGTACGGCAGCCTGCGCGGCGAACGCGCGCTCGCCGCGTCCCGGGCCTGTCTGGGCGCCTTCTTCGACCGGCACCTGCTCGGCCGTCCGAGCGCACTGCTGAACGGCCCCTCGGCGGACTACCCGGAGGTCCGCTCCGTGAAGTAGTCCACGCCCGCACCGGCCGCCACGGCCACGCCGACACCGGCGCCGACCGCGACACCCGCACCGGCGCCGACACCCGAGCAGCCGGCTCCCCCGCCCCGGGCCGGCCCGGCCCGGTCCGGCAGCGGGACAGGTCCCGCCACCGGCAGCCCGCCCGCCGCCGAACCGGGCAGCGGGTCCGGCAGCGAACCCGACCAGGGAGCGGACACCGGCCCGCGCTGCCAGAGCGGCAGCACCGCGACCGGCCCGCGCTCACCGGCCGTCGTCACCCCGGACTCACGCATCGAACCCCGCCTCGGCGGCCGCCCGACGGTCCGCCGTCAGCGAGTCGCCCAGGCGCGCCAGCAGCACCCGGAAGCGCTCCGTGTCCTGCTCCGTCATCCGCCCCTCGGGCAGCGCCCGCCCGCCCTGCTCCTCGACCGTTCCCTCGTTCATGCCGCCAACGCTAGGCGCCGGCGATCAACGGCCGATAAACACCCACATCACGGAGGCACCACGGGTACCACGAAGCTCCGGGCACACCCACAGGCCGCTGCCGTCGCGGCCGTTACGTCCGGCCGAGCACCCGGTCGACGGTGATCTCGATGACCACGCGGTCCGGGTTCACCCGGGGCTCGCGGTACCGCTCGGTGTACCGCCGGACGGCATCGGCCACCGCGTCCGGCTCGTCCCGCACCACGGCCACGCCCTCCAGCGTCGACCAGCGCGCGCCGTCCACCTGGCAGACCGCCACCCGCATGCCCTCGGCCCCGGCGGCCTGCACATTGCGCACCTTGCGGCTGGTCCGGCTGCTGATCACCCGCGCCGTCCCGGTCTCCGGCTGGTACGTCACCCCCACCGGCACCACGTGCGGCGAGCCGTCGGGGCGCCGGGTGGTCAGCGTGGAGATGTGCCGCTCCCGCCAGAAGGCGAGGAAGGCTTCGTCGAGTGCGTGCGGATCATGGGCCATGCCCGCGATCGTACGGCGCCCGGCCCGGTGCGCGGGGCACCGGGCCGGGCATCGCCCCCGCTCACCGGCCGGAGCCGGAACCGGGGCCGGCGGCCGGGGTCGGGGACCATCGCGGTCAGTGGCCGCGCGCGATCCACTCCGGAAGTGCGGGCGCCTCGGCGGCGATCGTGGTCGGGTCGCCGTGGCCGGTGCGGACCACCGTCTCCGGGGGGAGCGAGAGGAGGCGGTCCCGGATCGAGTCGATGATCGTCGGGAAGTGCGAGAACGACCGGCCGGTGGCGCCCGGGCCGCCCTGGAAGAGGGTGTCGCCGGTGAAGACCGTGCCGAGCCCGGGCGCGTGGAGGCAGACCGCGCCGGGCGCGTGGCCGGGGGTGTGCAGCACGGTCAGCTCGGTGCCGGCCACCTCGATCCGCTGTCCGTCGGCGAGTTCGCCGTCCGGCAGGCGGTCCGGGTGGGTGAGCTTCCAGAGCGGCAGGTCGTCCGGGTGCAGCAGGATCGGCGCACCGGTGCGGTCGGCGAGCGCCGGGGCCGCGTCGATGTGGTCGTTGTGCGCGTGGGTGGAGACGATCGCCAGCAGGCGGCGCCCGCCGAGGGCCGCCTCGATCGCCTCGGCGTCGTGCGCCGCGTCGATCACCACGGCCTCGTCGTCGTCACCGACGATCCAGACGTTGTTCTCCACCTCCCAGCTGCCGCCGTCGAGGTCGAAGGTGCCGGCCGTGACCAGCCGGTCGATCCGCGCGCCGCTCACAGGATCACCACCGAACGGAGCACATCACCCTCGTGCATGCGCGCGAACGCCTGCTCCACGCCGTCGAGTTCGATGGTCTCGCTGACGAACGCGCCGAGGTCCAGCCGGCTCTGGAGGTAGAGGTCGATCAGCATCGGGAAGTCCCGCGACGGCAGGCAGTCGCCGTACCAGGAGGACTTCAGCGCGCCGCCCCGGCCGAACACGTCCAGCAGCGGCAGCTCCAGCGTCATCTCCGGCGTCGGGACGCCGACCAGGACGACCGTACCGGCCAGGTCACGGGCGTAGAACGCCTGCTTGTACGTCTCCGGGCGGCCGACCGCATCGATCACGACGTCCGCGCCGTGGCCGCCGGTCAGCTCGCGGATCGCCTCCACCGGGTCGGCGGTGCGGGAGTTGATGGTGTGGGTGGCACCGAGCTTCTCCGCGGTGATCAGCTTGCGGTCGTCGATGTCCACCGCGATGATCTTCCCCGCGCCGGCCAGCCGCGAGCCGAGCACCGCCGCCCCGCCGACACCGCCGCAGCCGATCACCGCGACCGAGTCGCCCCGGCCGACGTTGCCGGTGTTGATCGCGGCGCCGATGCCCGCCATCACACCGCAGCCCAGCAGACCCGCGACGGCCGGCTCGGCCCTCGGGTCGACCTTGGTGCACTGGCCGGCCGCGACCAGGGTCTTCTCCGCGAACGCGCCGATGCCCAGCGCCGGGGACAGCTCGGTGCCGTCCAGCAGCGTCATCTTCTGCTTGGCGTTGTGCGTGTCGAAGCAGTACTGCGGGCGCCCGCGCTCGCACGCGCGACACTGGCCGCAGACCGCACGCCAGTTGAGGACGACGAAGTCACCGGGCACGACCTCGGTGACGCCCTCGCCGACCGACTCCACGATCCCCGCCGCCTCGTGCCCCAGCAGGAACGGGAAGTCGTCGTTGATGCCGCCCTCCCGGTAGTGCAGGTCCGTGTGGCAGACGCCGCAGGCCTGGATCCGCACCACCGCCTCGCCCGGCCCGGGGTCGGGTACGACGATCGTCGTCACCTCCACGGGCGCGCCCTTGGCACGCGCGATGACTGCCTTCACCTGCTGGGCCATCCGATTCCACCTCCGTCGGCCGGTGCGGCTCTGCACCGGCGTGACCTGCGTCAAACGACTTGCCCACGAAGCGTATCGCCCGGTGCGGGGCGCGCCCGGCGAACGGCCCCGGTGATGCCGCTCACCGCCCCCGGGCGGCGGGGGCGCGTGGGCCCGACCGAGCGCCCGTCATCGGCCCCTCAACCACCCCGCGTTGGCTGGAATGGTTGCTGACTGTGGCTCGGCGCCCACGTACGGTCGTAACGACCCGTCCGACTCACCCGCCCCGTCCGCCCGCGTCGCCGCCCGGGCCGGCCGCACCGTGCCAGGCCTCCCCGACCGACCGTTCCCGCCGATCCGCCCCGCCCTGCACCGCCCCGGCACCCCCTGCGCCGTCCCGACCGCCCACCCAGACCGCCCACCCCGACCGCCCGTCCAGACCGCCCGCCTCGACCGCATGCCCCGCCCCCGCGCACCTCCCCGGATCCACCCCCCGTCGGGCCGCCCCCGCGCCCCACCGCCCTGGAGTCTGGAGTACGGATGTCCGCCGAGAACAGTGCCACCCGTGCCACGACCGGCCCCGCCGAGACCCATGCGCCCGGCCCGCCCCGTCCGGCCCCGGCGTCCCACCCGGCCGCGCCGCCCGCGCTGGCCGCCCCGGCCGGCCCACCTGCCCTGCCCGCGCTGCCGCCGCTGCACTGCCTGCGGCGCCTCGAACCGGGCCCGCCGCGCCTCGGGGCGCTGCCCACCGGCACCCCGGTCTGGCTGGTCAGCCGGCACGCCGACGTGCGGCAGGTGCTGACCGATCCGCGCCTGGGCCGCGCCCCGCTCTACGCGCCCGAGGCACCCCCGCTCACGCTCACCCCGAACCTCCTGGACAACCCGGAGGGCATGCTGAACCTCGACGGCGTCGACCACCAGCGGCTGCGCCGCACGGTGCAGCGGGCGTTCACCCCGCGCGCGATAGCCCGCTGGCGGCCCTGGGTCGCCTCGGTGGTCGAGGCCCTGCTGGACGAGCTGATCGACCAGGGCTCCCCCGCCGACATCATCGCCGCCTACACCCGCCCGCTGCCGGTGGCCGTGATCAGCAGGCTGATGGGCCTCGACGGCCTGGACGGCAAGCGCCTCGCCCACTGGAGCGACCACGCGCTCTCCACCACCGCGCACTCGACCGAGTCGGTCCGGGTGGCCATGGAGGAGTTCGCCGGTTTCGGGGCCGGCCTGATCGCCGAACGCCGGGCCGCGCCCGGCGACGACCTGGTCAGCGGCCTGCTCGCAGCGGCCCGGGAGAGCGGGGGCATCACCGAGCGGCAGCTGGTCTCGCTGGTGATCGGCCTCGTGGTGGCCGGGCACGAGACGACCATGACGATGCTCGGCAACGCCCTGGTCTATCTGCTGAGTGACGGCCGCGAGGCCTGGCACCGGCTGGCCTCCGACGAGCAGAGCGCGGCCGTCGCCACCGAGCAGTTGCTGCGCGGCGTCCCGCTCGGGGACGGCGACGCACTCCCCGGTCTGTTCCGGCGCGCCGTCGAGGAGGTGGAGATCGGCGGCGTGGTGATCCCGGCCGGCAGCGTGGTCGCCGCCGACACCACGACCGCCAACCACGACCCCGAGGTCTTCACCCGCGATCTGCTGACCGAGCTCTTCTCGCCGCTGGCCGCGCCGATGTACACCTTCGGCGCCGGGCCGCACCACTGCCTGGGCGCCTGGCTCGCCCGGATGGAACTGGAGCTGGCCCTGCACCGGCTGGCCCGCCGCTTGCCCGCGCTGCGGCTCGTCGGGCCGACGGACTCCATCGACTGGCGGCGCGGGCTGCTGACGCGCAGTCCGAACACGCTCCAGGTCGCCTGGTGACTCCGGACTCGACCGGGCCCGCGTCGGACACCCGGCGTGCGGGCTCCCGGCAGCCGTCCTCCCCGACCGCTCCCCCTCCCGCGGCCGCGGTTGCGGCGGCTGCGGCTACGGCTGCGGCTGCGGCCGGAGGCCCGCCCGGGGAGGACGACCCGGTGGTGGTCCGGGTCGACCGGGACCGCTGCATCGGCTCGGGCATGTGCGCGCACACCGCTCCCGGCTCGCTGGCGCTGGGCGCCGACGGCGTGGCCCACCCCCTGCGGGGCTCCGCGCCCGACGGCGGACCGGCCGGCGAGCGGCTGACGGAGCGACTCGCCGAGGCCGTCGACTACTGCCCGGTCGAGGCGCTCGCCCTGCACTCGGCCCGGGACGGCCGCCGGGTCGCGCCGTCCGACTGAGACCGCCGGCGCCGCCCTCCGGCCCGGGGAGCGGCGGCGCCGACCGCCCCCGGACGGCCGCTCAGGCCCGGGCGGCGGCTTCCGCACAGGCCAGCGCGGCGCGGAGCTCGCTCACCGGATCCCCCTCGTGGTACGGCCGCTCACTGGTCTCGATGTGGTCCAGGAACTCCTGGTACCGCACCGCGTAGGCGAGGTGGTAGAGCGGCTCGACCAGCGCCAGGGCGCGCTCCGGGTCCGACCCGGGGGCGTGCTCCCGCCAGGCACCGGCCCACACCTCCGCGACCTGCGCCCAGCGCTCGTCGGACACGTACTGCCGGGGGCGCAGCCCGTCCAGCACCGGGTGCCCGAAGCAGGAGTCCGCGTAGTCGACGACCACCGCCCGGGTGCCGTCGGAGCGCCAGTTCCCGGGGTGGAAGTCCCCGTGCACCAGGGTCTCGGGCAGCCCGCAGGCGGCCAGCTCCGCGACCAGCGCGGGCAGCCGGTCCGCGAGCGCCCGGGCGGCGGCGAACTCCTCGGCCGTCAGCGACTCGCCGGACGCTCCCGGGCCGGCCGGCTCCGCGGCGCCCTCCGCTTCCCGCTCCAGACGGTCGAGCAACGCGCCCACCTGGGCGACCAGCGCCCGCGGGGTGCGGTCCCGCAGGCCGGCCGCGACGGCCCGGCCGTCGGCGGCGAGCGCCGCCTGGGCGGCGACCAGCCGAGGCACCACGGCGGCGACCTCCTCCCCGGACGGACCCCAGCAGTCCTCCCCGGGCGCGTGGTCGAGCAGCAGCCGCCCGTGCACCGGGTCGGTGCCGAGCAGCCGCGGCACCAGGGTGGGATCGACGCCGCCGAGCAGCGCGATCACCGCGCCCTCGTCGGCGTTGAACGCCGGGTTGGTCACCTTCAGCCAGGCGTCGACGCCGGTCGCCGTCCGGTAGCGGAAGAGTCCGGAGAGGTTCCACGTCCGGACCTGCTCCACCGGGCCGGCCACCGGACGGCCCGCCCGGTGCAGCGTCCGCTCCGCCCAGTCGAGGGTGGCCCGCAGTCCGGCCTGGGTGGCCCAGCCGGCCCGCCGCTCGGCCGGCCCGAGCAGGGCGGCCGCCTCGGCACCCGCCTGACGCGGCACCAGGGCGGCCGGGCGCTCCAGTGCCTCCACGTGGTAGACCACGTGCCCGCCGCTGCCGCCGCCACCCGCCGCCACCTCGGCGAGCCGGAGCACCAGTACGGGCACCCCCAGCTCCTCGGACAGCCGCTCGACGACCGGCCCGGCCGACGACCACCACGCCCCGTCCACCTCGAACGGCCCTACCGGGCCGAGGTACTCACTGCCATGGGTGACGTGGATGCTGACCGTCCGACCGCTCGCCTGTTCCATCCGCGCAGGGTCGCCCACCCGTTCGACGTGCGCAATCGGTTTTCCGCGCACCGCCGCGCCCACCGCCTCCGCCCACCGCCTCCGCCTCGGCCGCGCCATCGAACTGACCGACCGACCAGGCCGGCTCCCCCACTGCCCCTGCGTGCTCTGCGCGCCCGAGGTGACGGAGCGCCAGCGCCGACCCGAACTGGGCGCAGGAGGTGACGAACGACCGGAGCAGGGGCCGGCACATCATCGGGGTGGCCGGCGGTGACGTGCCGGACCGGGCGTTCACCGTGGGCCTCCGGTACTCCCACCGCCTGCCCGAGGTGGCCATGGCCGGGCTGCGCGTGCACGACCCGATGAGCTGGGTCGCGGAAGCCGCCACACGGCTTTGCGCGACCGGCCCGGCCGAACCGGACCGCCTCCTCGACGTCCACCCGCTGATGGTCAGGCCGGTCGATCCCGGCCGGCACCGGCCGCTGCTCGGCAGCGCGGTCGGCTTCTACCGGCGGGTGCCGGTGCCCGTCGTCCAGCTGGTGTGGCCGGACGCGGGCGGCCGGTGGCCCTGGGAGGAGGCGGCGTCCAGGGGCTGCCGGGCCCAGCCGCGCCTTCGGCTCCCCGTCGCCGCCCACCCTCCGGGGGTCCGGACGGACGAGGCCGACCGGACCCCGACGCCGGACCCCGACGGTCCGAGGGCCCCCCGGCCGCTACGGGATCACCACCCCCGCGCCCGAGACCCGGACGCGGGTGTCGTCCGCGCGCAGCTCGACGCCCAGCACGCCCGGGCGGCCGAGGTCCTCGCCCTGGTGGATCGTCAGGGTGGCCGGTGCGGTCACCGCGCCCCGCTCCCGCAGGTAGGCGCCGAAGGCGGCGGCCGCCGCGCCCGTCGCCGGGTCCTCCACGACGCCGCCGACCGGGAACGGGTCACGGGCGTGGAAGACGTGCTCGCTCTCCCGCCAGACCAGCTGCACGGTGGTGAGCCCGCGGGCCGTCATGTAGGCGGCGAGGCCGTCGAAGTCGTAGTCCAGCCGGGCCAGCCGGTCACGGGTGGCGGCGGCCAGCACCAGGTGCCGGGCACCGGCGTAGGCGATCCGGGGCGGCAGCGCCGCGTCCAGCTCGTCGGCCGACCAGCCGAGCAGGGCGAGCGCCTCCTCGACGTCCGCGCCGCTCACCTCCTCGACGTGCGGCTCGACGCTGGTCAGCGTGGCGCGCAGGACGCCGTCCGCGCCCTTGTCCACCTCGATCGGCACCTCGCCGGCCTGCGTGGCGAAGACGAACCGGCCCGGGCCCGTCCGCTCGGCGAGCGCGACGGCGGAGGCGACGGTGGCGTGGCCGCAGAACGGCACCTCCAGCAACGGGCTGAAGTACCGCACGGTGTAACCGGCCCCGGCCGGGCCCGCGACGGAGCCGGCCGCGTCCGGTATCAGGAAGGCCGTCTCGGAGTAGCCGAGCTCGGCGGCTATGGCGAGCATCCGCTCCGCGGTCAGGCCGGAGGCGTCGAGCACCACACCGGCCGGGTTCCCACCGCCGGGGTCGGTGGAGAAGGCCGCGTAGCGCAGGACGTCACTCTGGGGAACTGCCGCGGGCGCGTCGTCAGTGATCATGCCCGGTCGAACGCCGTCGTTCGGCCGCCTGTTCCCACCCGCCGGCCCCGATCGGTGGTGCGGCGCACGTCGCACGCCCCTCCCCGGCCCGCGCGCCCCCGACGCACCACCGCCGACGACCCGCCGGCCCGTCCCGTCCCGTCCGGTCCCGGCGCCCTCCCTCGCGCCGGCACCGCGCCGGCACCGCACCGGCACCGCACCGTCAGCGCAGCACCGCCTCCAGCAGGTCCGAGCCCAGCCGGGCGCTGCCCGCCAGGTCGAGCTGGTACAGCATGTACCGCCCGCGCCGCCGGGTGGTGAGCAGCCCGGCCCGGCGCAGCACCGCCAGGTGCCGCGACACCTCCGGCGCGCTGAGCTGCCAGGCCGCCGCCAGCTCCCCCGTGGTGTGCGGTCCGCGCGCCATCGTGCGGGCGAGCCGGAGCCGGACCGGGTGGGCCAGCGCCTCCAACCGCTGCTGCACCACGGCGAGCGAGACCGGCTCGGGCAGCCCGCCCTCCGCGATCGGGTACTGCACCACCGGCCGCCACCCGGGCTCGTGCACCACCAGCAGGTGCGGGTGCCCGAAGGCGGTCGGCACGAAGGTCACTCCCCCGGCGTCGGACCGGGTGGCGCTGTCCTGCAGCTTGTCGATGACGATCCGCCGCCGCCCGTCCGCCCGCTCCTCCAGGGCGATCGAGGAGGACACCGCCGCCAGGGCGCTGCCGAGGCCGTGCCGGGCCAGCCGGTCCGCCTTGTGCCGGGCGTCGGCCGCGAGGTCCGGCAGCACCCGGCGCCAGGCGGCCGCGAAGAACGCCTCCCCGCAGTCCTCCAGCAGCCGGCGGAGCAGGGCCCGGACGGCCGGCGGGTCGGCGAACAGCCGGTCGGCGAAGGCCGCCTGGCGAGGGCCCCGGGCCATCGCGAGCTCCCGGGCCCGCTCCTGCGCCACAGGGTCGCTGAGCGGCGAGTCGCGCCGCTCGGAGAGCCGGGACGTCCCGCAGGTCATGAAGGAGGCCGCCCGGACGTACAGCTCGTCGTCGATCCGGTCGACGGCGTCCAGCTCCTCGGCCAGGGTGGCCCCCGGCCGGCCGGGGACGAGGAAGTCGGCCCGCGAGGAGCGCCAGAGGAAGTCGGCCTCGGAGAGGCGTTCGGACAGCTCCGGGGCGAGCGAGGCGGCCGTGCTCGCCGCCCAGCCGTGCAGCCCGGGGTGGTGCGCGGGCTCGGCGAGGACGTGCAGCATCGAGCTCAGCTCGGCCAGCGGCGAGGGGGTGAAGAAGACGCGGTCGTCGGGCAGCGCGGTGATGTCGATGCTGAGGCTCACTCCGGTGATCCTGCCAGCCCGTCACGACGGCAGCGCCGTCGATTGACGGGAGTCGTCAATCGGCGTGCTCCGGGGCGGCGCGCGGCCGCACGGTACCGGCCATGAACCAGCTCCAGCAGAAGTCCCGCTCCGCAGAGGCCTCCGCCCGGACCGGCCGGCCGCCGAGCCCGACCGCCGCCCGGCCCGGGCCGGCCGCCCTGCTCGCGCTGCTCACCGCCGCCGGTGGCCTCCGCTACGCCACCGCGCTGCTGGTGGACGCGCTCGGCACCGGTCTGCTCCGCCCGTTCATGCTCCTCTACGGCATCGGGGTGCTGCGGCTCGGCGCGGGCACGGTCGGCCTCGCGCTCTCCGCCGGTCTGCTGGCGGGCCTGCTGGTGCTCCCGCTGACCGGCCGCTGGATCGACCGCGGCGCGCGCAGCCTCCCGGCGGCGGCGACCCTGCTGATCAGGGCGGCGGGCTCGGTGGTGCTGCTGTGCGCGGACGGCCTGGGCGGTTTCACGGCGGCCGCCGTGCTGCTCGGCATCGGCGGCCAGAACTGGCCGACCACCCACGCCGCGCTGGTCAGCACCCTCACCGAGGGGCGCACCCGGGACGCCGCGCTGGCCGCCGGGCGGACGCTGCGCAACGCGGGTCTGGGTGCGGGCGCGCTGCTCGCCGTCCTGGCGGTGACCGGCGGGTCGGGCACGATCCGGCTGCTGGCCGGGGCGACGGCCGCCGCGTGCCTGGTCGCGGCGGCGCTGGTGCACTCGCTCCGGGTCACCGACCCCGGCGCCGCGGCTGCCCCGAGCCCCGCCCCGGCCGCCGACCCGAGCCCCGCACCGGACCCGGCCGAGGTTCCGGCCGACGCTCCGGCCCCGGCCCCGGCCGCCGACCGGGCCGCCGACCCGACGGTCGGCTCCGCCGCCGCTCCGGTGCTGCGCCGGATCGGCCTGCTCAGCATCGCCGCCCTCCCCTACGCGTTCTGCTTCGACGTCCTGGAGGTCGCCCTGCCCGCGCTGCTGGTCCTCCATCTGCACGCGTCCCCGGCCTGGTCCTCCGGGGTGTTCGTGGGCAACACCGTGCTGGTGATCACGCTTCAGCTCGCGATCGTGCTCCGGCTCGCCCGCCGTTCGCGACGGGCCGTGCTGGCCTCCGCCGGAGCGGTCCTGGCGCTCGCCTACCTGGGCTTCTGGGCGGCGTGGGCGATCGGCGGCACCGCTGGTGCGGCCACCGTGGCGGCCGTCTCGGTGCTGTTCACGCTGGGCGAGATCCTCTACAGCGGCTCGGGCACGGCCCTGGTCGCCGCCGTCGCGCCGCCCCGGCTGCTCGGGCGGGCGCTCTCCCGCTGGGAGCTGTCGACGGGCGTCGGCCGCGCGCTGGCCCCGGCCGTGCTGACCGCGCTGCTGGCCGCCGGGCCGGGCGTGCTCTGGCCCGCGCTGGCGGCCGCCACCCTGCTCGCGGCCGGGGCGGTGACGAGGCTGGCTCCGCGGGGGTGACCGGCCGGCGGTGGGAGGATCCCCCCATGGCCGTCACCGTCTTCCAGCAGCAGCTCCGCGATCGCTTCCTCGCCGCCACCGTCACGCCGCCGCCGGCGCCCTGGCAGCCCGTCGGTCCCGGCATGATCGCGGTCGGCGGGCTGCTCGGGATCGGCTTCGCCACCGACCCGGCCACCGGCCACGACCTCGTCCTGGCGGTCTCGACCGCCGGGCACGGCCTCTTCGACGCGACGACCGGCGAGAAGATCGCCCGGGTGTACGACCCCGAGGAGGAGCCGGACGGTCCGGACCTCGCCTGCCCCGGCATCGGCCCGGTCGCCGACGTCCGCGTCCCGGTGGCCGGCCTCCACGGAGGCGGCCTGCACACCGGTACCGACGACGGCTGGCACGTCGAGGTGCTCGTCCCGGAATGGCCCAACGAGCGGGTCCTGCTCTGCACCGGCGGCGGACCGTACACCGGCGACCACGGCGAGACCTGGTGGCAGGTGTTCCACTCCTCCTGGTCGACCTTCCGCGCCGCCGGGTTCTCCCCGTCGGGGCGGACCCTGGCCGTGGCCACCAGCAGCGACCTCACCCTCTGGAGCCGCCCCGACCCGCGGGGCCGGTGAGCGGTCCGGCTCCCGCACCTCGGGCGGGCCGCGCCGGCCGGCGC
>NZ_JBHWUI010000148.1:0-16867 GCF_042737525.1 Kitasatospora sp. NPDC059973
GGGCGGTTCTCGGCGTCCAGGGGGCTGCCCCGTTCGTCAGAAGGAGGCGGTCTCCCGGTAGATGCCCCACTCGTCGCGCAGCGCGTTGCAGATCTCGCCCAGGGTCGCCTCGGCCCGGACGGCGTCCAGCATCGGCGGGATCATCGACGCGCCCGAGCGGGCCGCCGCCAGCATCGCGTCCAGCCCGGCCCGCACCGCCGCCTCGTCCCGGCCGGCCTTGCGCGCGGCCAGCACGCGCACCTGCTCGCGCTCGACCTCGTGGCTGACCCGGAGGATCTCCAGCTCGGGGGTGACGCTGCGCGGGTGGCAGTTGACGCCGACGACCCGCTTCTCGCCCTTCTCGACGCCCTGCTGGTACTGGAAGGCCGCCTCGGCGATCTCGCCGGTGAAGAAGCCGTCCTCGATCCCGCGCAGGATGCCGGAGGTGATCGGGCCGATCTCGTGGTCCTCGCGGCCCTTGTCCAGGATCCGCTGGAAGATCGCCTCGGCCTGCTCCTCGATCCGGTCGGTGAGCGCCTCGACGTACCAGGAACCGCCCAGCGGGTCGGCCACGTTGGTGATGCCGGTCTCCTCCATCAGCACCTGCTGGGTGCGCAGGGCGATCTCGGCGGCCTGCTCCGAGGGCAGCGCCAGCGTCTCGTCCAGCGCGTTGGTGTGCAGCGAGTTGGTGCCGCCGAGCACCGCCGAGAGGGCCTCGACCGCGGTGCGGACCACGTTGTTGTACGGCTGCTGGGCGGTCAGCGAGACCCCGGCGGTCTGGGTGTGGAAGCGCAGCCACTGCGCCTTGTCCGTCCGGGCGCCGAAGCGGTCGCGCATCCAGCGGGCCCAGATCCGGCGCGCGGCGCGGAACTTGGCGATCTCCTCGAAGAAGTCGAGGTGCGCGTCGAAGAAGAAGGAGAGGCCGGGCGCGAAGACGTCCACGTCCAGGCCCCTGGAGAGGCCGAGTTCGACGTAGGCGAAGCCGTCCGCCAGCGTGTACGCCAGCTCCTGCGCGGCCGTCGAGCCGGCCTCGCGGATGTGGTAGCCGGAGACCGAGAGCGGCTTGTACGCCGGGATGCCCTCGGCGCAGTAGGCCATCAGGTCGCCGATCAGGCGCAGGTGCGGCTCGGGCGCGAAGAGCCACTCCTTCTGCGCGATGTACTCCTTGAAGATGTCCGTCTGCAGGGTGCCGTTGAGCACCGCCGGGTCGACGCCCTGGCGCTCGGCGGCGACCAGGTACATGCAGAAGACCGGGACGGCCGGGCCGCTGATGGTCATCGAGGTGGTGACGTCGCCGAGCGGGATCCCCTTGAAGAGGACCTCCATGTCGGCGGCCGAGTCGATCGCCACGCCGCAGTGGCCGACCTCGCCGAGCGACTTGGGGTCGTCCGAGTCGTACCCCATCAGGGTGGGCATGTCGAAGGCGACCGAGAGGCCGCCGCCGCCCGAGTCCAGGATCATCCGGTAGCGCTCGTTGGTCTGCTCGGCGTTGCCGAAGCCGGCGAACTGGCGGATGGTCCACGTCCGCCCCCGGTAGCCGGTGGCGTGCAGCCCCCGGGTGTACGGGTACTCGCCGGGCCAGCCGATCCGCTCGAAGCCCTCGACCGGCTGGCCCGCGGGCGGGCCGTAGACCGGCTCGACCTCGTCACCGGAGAGGGTGGTGAAGTCCGCGTCCCGCTTGCGGGAGCTGTCGTACCGCTGCTGCCAGCGCTGCCGTCCGCGCTCGATCTCCTCGGCGTCCATGACCCCGAACTCCGCTCCGTACGGCCGCCACGGCACGTGGACGGCACAACTGTTAGGACGTCCTATCAATTTACTCGGACGTCCTAGTAATTGTCGATGGAGCCGGGGCCCGGCCGGGGGCGAACGCGCCGGAAAACGCCGAAAAGGGCCGGTTCGGGCACGAGAAGGGCCGGTTCGCGGCCCCGGAAAGCGAAGGGCGCCCCTCCCCGGTGCGGGGAGGGGCGCCCTCGAAGGCGCGGTGGACGGCGCGTGGCTCAGACGCCGGCGGCCTGCCGGGCGGCGCCGGCGGCGGGGAGCCGCTCGCCGGCCTCGCGGACCACCCGGCGCTCGGCGACGAAGGAGGCGAACGGGATGCAGCCGGCGGCCAGGGTGAGGAGCATCCGGCCCAGCGGCCACTTGAGCTTCTGGCCGAGCAGGAAGGTCACCACGAAGTACCCGACGTAGAGGTAGCCGTGCAGCATCGCGACGTAGGTGGTCAGGTCCTCGGCCGTGTCGAAGCCGTACTTCGCGACCATGAAGCCGCAGAACACGAGCAGGGCCACACCGGTCGCAATGGCCAGGGCCCGGTACCAGCCCAGCAGGGGGTTCGCCTTCATACTCTTCATCGCCTCGCTCGCCGGAATGGGCCGGTACGCCCGGATCCGCGCACCGCTCCCCACGAGGGTAGCCGCCGCTTACGGGTGGGCCGTGCAGCGCCCTACTCCGCGGGCTCCGCGCCCGGCTCGGTGAAGTCCCCGGCGGCCACCCGCAGCGGCCTCAGCAGGTCGAACACCTGACGGCACTGGTCGGGGCCGTACTCCTCCAGGCCGAACTCCATCGCCATCAGCTCCCGGGTGGCCTCCTCCACGACCTCGCGGCCGCGGGCGGTGATCGCCGCGAGCACCCCGCGGCCGTCCAGCGGGTTGGGCCGGCGGCCGACCAGACCGGCCCGCTCCAGGCGGTCGACGGTGTTGGTCACGCTGGTCGGGTGGACCATCAGCCGCTCGCCGATCTTGGACAGCGAGAGCTCGCCGGTCCGGCTGAAGGTGAGCAGCACCAGCGCCTCGTACCGGGCGAACGTCAGCCCGTACGGCTTGAGCACGGCGTCCACCCGCGCGAGCAGGATCTGGTGGGCGCGCATGATCGAGGTGATCGCCGCCATCGAGGGGACTCCGCCCCAGCGGCGGGTCCAGAGCTCGTCGGCGCGGGCGATCGGGTCGAAGTCGAGTGCGAGGGGCTTGGCCACGCCCCTTACCGTACCGGCGGGCGGCCGGGGTGCTACCAGGCGTCCTGATGGTGGACAAGCGCGACACGTGGCGGGATCACGCCAGTGGGACGCACAGGTCCGTACCAGCACATTGCGGGGGTGTGAACCACCGCCAATCGCCCGCCGCCGGCCGCCCGTTGGCCGCCGATCCGGCGCTCGGCCCGTACTCAGGCCTCGGTTCGGGCGGTAACCCGCTGCAAGGCGGGGTGGTTCGACCGGATTTGTCGCCCCGTTTACCTTCCGCCGGGCTGGCGAGACCTGGCCAATCGATGAACCAGACCTGTCATTTCACTTGTTGGATTGTCATGCTTTCGCCCAGCCCCGTTCGGCAGCCACCGCCCCACTCACCGGTGGCACCGCCGCCCGACCGCACGGAGCAGTAGCACGTCAGCGCCCGTCCCGCCCCTCAGGTGCCAACCCCGGCACCCCGGGACGCGGCGCAACCGCACATCCGCGGTTTCCCTGGAAGGACCTGTACGTGAAGCGAAAGCTCGCAGCCGGCGCCGTACTCTCCGCCACCGCCCTCCTCACCGGCGTCATCCAGGTGGGCACCACCGCCGCCCAGGCCGCCCCGACCCCCGCCGCGCAGGCGCAGGCCGCGCAGCAGCGCGAGGCGGCGATCGCCCTGGCGAGCGGTCAGACCGGCCCGCTGGCGCAGGCCCTGGCCCTGGGCGGCCAGGAGCAACTGGTCGCCAAGGACGCCGTGGTGGACGCCGACGGCACCCGCCACCTCCGCTTCGAGCGCACCTTCGCCGGCCTGCCCGTCCTCGGCGGCGACCTGGTGGTCCACGAGGCCGCGAACGGCGCGGTCGAGGCCGTGGACAAAGCCGTCGCCGCGACCATCGACCTGCCGAGCCTCACCCCGCGGATCCCGGCCGACAAGGCCGCCGCGCAGGCCTCCGGCGCGGTCCAGTCGACCGTCGGCATCGCCGCCGACAAGGACGAGTCGCCGCTGCGGGAGGTGCGCCAGGCCGGCGCCGCCAAGCTCGTGGTCTGGGCCGCCGACGGCAACCCGCGACTCGCGTACCAGACGGTCGTCCAGGGCCTGCGCGCCGACTCCACCCCGAGCAGCCAGCTGCTGGTCACCGACGCGGCCACCGGCGAGGTGCTCTCCACCCACGAGCAGGTGCAGACCGCGACCGGCACCGGCAAGGGCGTCTTCGTCGGCAGCGTCCCGCTGACCACCACCCAGAGCGGCTCGACCTACCAGCTCAAGGAC
This sequence comes from Kitasatospora sp. NPDC059973, assembly GCF_042737525.1. NCBI lineage: Bacteria > Bacillati > Actinomycetota > Actinomycetes > Kitasatosporales > Streptomycetaceae > Kitasatospora > Kitasatospora sp. NPDC059973. The sequence continues at coordinate 4,188 of NZ_JBHWUI010000148.1, forward strand.
GCCTCCCGCGGCAACCAGTCCACCAGCGACCTCAAGGGCCGCACCTCCGGCTCGGGCACGCTGTACACCGACGCGGACAACGCCTGGGGCACCGGCCTCGCCTCCAACACCCAGTCGGCGGCGGTGGACGCGCAGTTCGGCGCGGCGGCCACCTGGGACTTCTACAAGAACGCGTTCGGCCGCAACGGCATCAAGAACAACGGCGTCGGCGCCACCAGCCGGGTCCACTACGGCAAGAACTACGTCAACGCGTTCTGGGACGACTCCTGCTTCTGCATGACGTACGGCGACGGTGACGCCAACACCCACCCGCTGACCGAGATCGACGTGGCCGGCCACGAGATGACGCACGGCGTCACCTCCGCCACCGCGGGCCTCAACTACTCGGGCGAGTCCGGCGGCCTCAACGAGGCCACCTCGGACATCTTCGGCACCATGGTCGAGTTCTCCGCCAACCTCGCGACCGACAAGCCGGACTACCTGATCGGCGAGGAGATCGACATCAACGGCGACGGGACGCCGCTGCGCTACATGGACAAGCCCTCCAAGGACGGCGGCTCGGCCGACTCCTGGTCCTCCGGCGTGGGCAACCTGGACGTCCACTACTCCTCGGGCGTGGCCAACCACTTCTTCTACCTGCTGGCCGAGGGCAGCGGCGCCAAGACCATCAACGGCGTCAGCTACAACAGCCCCACCTCCAACGGCTCCACCGTCACCGGCATCGGCCGGGACAAGGCCGCCGCGATCTGGTACCGCGCGCTGACCGTCTACTTCACCTCCACCACCAACTACAAGGCCGCCCGCACCGCGACCCTGAAGGCGGCCGGTGACCTCTACGGCACCACCAGCACCCAGTACGCGGCGGTGGCCGCGGCCTGGAGCGGCGTCAACGTCAGCTGACGTCCGCTCGACAGCGCCCGGGGCCTCACTGGGAGGGGAGGCCCCGGGCGTTCGCGCGTCCGCGCCGGGCCGGGGAGGGCCGGAGCGGCGCCCGGCCCGGCGCCGTAGCAAGGGCCGCGGCGGGCGACAAGGGCGGCCGCTGGCGGGATCCCGCCAGCGGGACGAAGCACCCCGAACCGGTCACCCGGCACACCGGAACCACCCGTACCCGACGACTGGCGAGACCTGGCCAATCGCCGGCGGCGCCCTGTCCTTTCACGACCTGCGCTTGTCATGCTTCTGACCAAAGCCCCGTTCGACGGCTGTCGCCCCACCCACCGACCGGCCGTCGGAACCGCACGGGAGCAGCACGTCAGCGCCCTACCGCCCCACGGCGCCAACCCCGGCGCCCCGGTACGCGGCGTGACCGCGCACACGCGGTTTCGTGGAAGGAACCCCGTACGTGAAGCGAAAGCTGACAGCCGGAGCCGTACTCTCCGCCACCGCCCTGCTCGCCGGCGCCATCCAGGTCGCCGCCGCCCCCGCCCAGGCCGCCGCGCCCTCGGTGGTGCAGCAGCACGACGCGCTGATCTCGCTGGCCGGCAGCGAGGCCGCGCCGGTGGCGCAGGCGCTCGCCCTCGGCGGCCAGGAGCGGCTGGTCGCCAAGGACGCCGTGGTGGACGCCAACGGCACCCGCCACCTGCGCTATGAGCGGACCCTGGGCGGCCTGCCGGTCCTCGGCGGCGACCTGGTGGTGCACCAGAAGGCCAACGGCGCGATCACCTCGGTGGACCGGGCGTTCGGCGGGCAGCTCTCGCTGCCGAGCCTCACCCCGGCGCTCTCCGCCGACAAGGCCGGCGCCCAGGCGCTCGGCGCCGTCCGGGCCACCGTCGGCATCGCCGCGGACAAGGACGAGTCGGCGATCAGCCGGGTCGACGGCGCGGGCACGGCCACCCTGGTGGTCTGGGCCGCCGACGGCAACCCGCGACTGGCGTACCAGACCGTCGTCAAGGGCGAGCGGGCCGACGGCACGCCGAGCAGCCAGCGGCTGGTCACCGACGCGGCCACCGGCGAGGTGCTCTCCACGCACGAGGAGTTCCAGACCGCGAACGGCAGCGGCAAGGGCGTCTTCGTCGGCAGCGTCCCGCTGACCACCACCCAGAGCGGCTCGACCTACCAGCTCAAGGACGCCTCCCGCGGCAACCAGTGGACGGGCAACGCCGCCAGCGGGAACGCGCTCTACACCGACGCGGACAACGTCTGGGGCAACGGGCTCGCCTCCAACACCCAGTCCGCCGCGGTGGACGCCCAGTACGGCGCCGGCGCGACCTGGGACTACTACAAGAACACCTTCGGCCGCAGCGGCATCAAGAACAACGGCGTCGGCGCGAGCAGCCGGGTGCACTACGGCTCCAACTACGTCAACGCGTTCTGGAACGACTCCTGCTTCTGCATGACGTACGGCGACGGCTCGGGCAACACCCACCCGCTGACCGCCATCGACGTGGCCGGCCACGAGATGACCCACGGCGTCACCTCCGCCACCGCCGGGCTGGTCTACTCCGGCGAGTCCGGCGGCCTCAACGAGGCCACCTCGGACATCTTCGGCACCATGGTCGAGTGGTACGCCAACCTGCCCTCGGACGTGCCGGACTACCTGATCGGCGAGCGGCTCAACCTGAACGGCAACGGCACCCCGCTGCGCTACATGGACAAGCCCTCGAAGGACGGCGCGTCCAAGGACTCCTGGTACTCCGGGGTCGGCAACGTGGACGTCCACTACTCCTCCGGCGTGGCCAACCACTTCTTCTACCTGCTGGCCGAGGGCAGCGGCGCCAAGACCATCAACGGCGTCAGCTACAACAGCCCCACCTCCAACGGCTCCACCGTCACCGGCATCGGCCGGGACAAGGCCGCCGCGATCTGGTACCGCGCGCTGACCGTCTACTTCACCTCCACCACCAACTACAAGGCCGCCCGCACCGCGACCCTGAAGGCGGCCGGTGACCTCTACGGCACCACCAGCACCCAGTACGCGGCGGTGGCCGCGGCCTGGAGCGCGGTGAACGTCAACTAGTCACCACCGGAACCACACCTGGAAACGGCGACAGGCTGCCGGGGCCCACTGGGAGAGGAGGCCCCGGCAGCCTGTCGGCCTGCCCGCGGTCGTTCGGGCGGCGATCAGGCGGTGGCGGGCTCGCGGGCGGGTGCGAGCTCGCCGCGCTCCTCCTTGGCGAGGGTCCGCTCGGCGAAGAAGCCGCCGGTGGGCAGCACCGAGAGGACGAACAGCAGGATGCCGCGCTTGGCGTCCCACTTCTGCGCCTGCCAGGCCATGATCCAGAACACCACGTACAGGACGAACAGGATCCCGTGGACCATGCCCATCACCGGCACCGCGTCGAAGCTGGTGGTGCGCTTGAGCACCGAGCAGACCAGCAGCAGGAGGAACGAGAGGCCCTCGGGGCCGGAGACCAGACGCAGGCGGTGGACGGCACTGCTGTTCACGATGGGCACCTCAGTCAGGAGTCGAAGATCGCTTGTGAACCGGCTCACAAGCATCCCCGCCATTATCACCGAGCACATGTCCGACCCCGCTCCCGGGTTGCGGCGCCGGCGGGCCCGGGGTCCGGCGGCGGACACGCAGGGGGTACGGAGCCGGTACAGCCGGTGTCCGACGGGCCGGTTTTGTCGCAGACAGGTACCAGAACGACCCCGCCCCCTCCCCCCGAGCTGCCGGATCCCGCTACATTGCGGCGGTGGCACAGTTTCGACTCCAAGGGTCCAAGACGCTCGCCGTCGACATGACGGGCGATGGCGTGAAAGCCAGAAACGGCTCGATGGTCGCGTACACCGGCCAGATGAACTTCAAGAAGCTCAGCGGCGGCGGTGACGGGCTGCGCGGCGTCGTGACCCGACGGCTGACCGGTGAGCAGATGACGGTCATGGAGGTGAAGGGGCAGGGCACCTGCTACTTCGCCGACCGAGCCACCGAAATCAACCTGGTCCGGCTGAACGGCGAGACGCTCTACGTCGAGTCGGACAACCTCCTCTGCACCGAGGGCACGCTGAAGACCGGCACCAGCTTCACCGGGCTCAACGGCATCTCCTCCGGGAACGGCCTGTTCACCACCAAGGTGGAGGGCCACGGCTGGGCCGCGCTCACCTCCAAGGGGCCGGCGATCATCCTGCGGGTCTCCCAGGGCATGCCGCTGCGGGTGGACCCGGGGGCGTACGTCGCGCACACCGGCAACCTCAGCCGCAGCCTCAAGTCGGGCGCCGGCTGGTCGACCTTCATCGGCGAGGGCGGCGGCGAGGCGGTCCAGGTGGAGTTCTCCGGCGAGGGCCTGGTCTACGTTCAGCCGTCCGAGAAGATCACCATCGGGGGCGACGTCTGATGCCGTTCACCAGGATCAACAACAAGATGATCGAGGCCCGGGTCGTCCCCGGGCAGCGGATGTTCAGCCAGCGCGGCGCGATGCTCGCGTACACCGGCGAGGTCCGGTTCACGCCGAACCTCACCGGCGGCCAGGGCGGCGTCATGTCGATGATCGGCCGCCGGGTGGCCAACGAGGACACCCCGCTGATGACCGTCGAGGGCCAGGGCACCGTGATGTTCGGCCACGGCGGCCACCACGTGCACGTGATCGACCTGGCCGGCGACACCCTGTACGTCGAGGCGGACCGGCTGCTGGCCTTCGAGGGCTCCCTGCAGCAGTCCACGATGTTCATGGGGTCGCAGGGCGGCGTGATGGGCATGGTCCGCGGCCAGGTGACCGGGCAGGGCCTGTTCACCACCAAGCTGGACGGCCACGGCGCGGTGGCGGTGATGGCGCACGGCGGCGTCTTCGAACTGCCGATCACCCCGCACCAGCCGGTCCACGTCGACCCCCAGGCCTACGTCGCGCACCGCGGCCAGGTCCAGAACAAGCTGTCCACCGCGCTGGGGTGGCGCGACATGATCGGACGCGGCTCCGGCGAGGCCTTCCAGCTGGAGCTGTCCGGGAACGGCACGGTGTTCGTGCAGGCGAGCGAGGAGAAGCTCTGATGTCCTACCCGCCGCAGCCCCCCTACGGGCAGCCGCACGACCCGTACGGCCAGCCGCAGCCGTACGGCCAGCCGTCGCCGTACAACCAGCCCACCCAGCCCGGCTACCCGGCCGCCCCGCCGCCGCCCGGCTACGGCCCGCCGCCCGGGCAGGGCTACCCGCAGCAGGGCTACCCGCCGCCTCCGCAGCAGCAGGGTTACCCGCAGCAGCCGCAGCAGTACGCCCAGGAGCAGTACGGCGGCGCCCAGGCCCCGCTGCCGAAGGCACCGGACGGCTCCGGCCCGGTGGTGCACGACGTGCACAGCCTGCCGGCGAACGACAACGTCAACCCGTACGCCTTCTCGGTCGACCTGAACGGGTCGTACTTCCTGCAGAAGGGCAAGATGATCGCCTACTACGGCGACATCTCCTTCAAGGGCGTCGGCGCCGGGGCGATCGACCGGATGCTCGGCCAGCACTTCAACTCGCCGATGCACGCGGCGGACTGGGTGGTCGCCGAGGGCCGGGGCAAGCTGCTGCTGGCCGACCGCGCCTTCGACCTCAACTCCTACGACCTGGAGGAGGGGAACCTGACCGTCCGCTCGGGCAACCTCCTGGCGTACGAGCCCACGCTGCGCCTCAAGCAGTCGATCATCCCCGGGTTCCTCACGCTGATCGGCAGCGGCAAGTTCGTGGCCGCGTCCAACGGGCCGGTGCACTTCGTCGAGCCGCCGATCCGGGTGGACCCGCAGGCGCTGGTCGGCTGGGCGGACTGCCCGGCGCCGTGCCACCACTACGACCACGACTACATGCACGGGGTGATCGGCGGGATCCGCCGGCTGACCGGCCTGGGCGGGGCGTCCGGCGAGGAGCACCAGTTCGAGTTCATCGGCGCCGGTCAGGTGCTGCTGCAGTCGACCGAGGTGCTGATGGCCGACCGCAACGTCGGCCAGGTGCACGCCGAGGCGGGCGTGCCGATGGGCGGGGTGCCGTCGCAGCCCGCGGCCGCGGGCCACGGCGGGGGCAACCTCAACGTGCCCGGACTCGGTAACCTGGGCGACCTCGGGCGGCGCTTCGGTCTGTAAAGTCGTACAAGATTGAACTAAATGCGGTACGCTCGCACCATGGATACGCGCACGATCGACGCCGCCGATGTCCCCCCCTCGCAGCCGGAGGAGGGGACTCCGTGGCTCAGCGCCCGGGAGCAGCGGCTGTGGCGCGCCCACCTGGAGGTCTCCAAGCTGCTGGACTACCAGCTCAGCCGCGAACTCCAGCCGCACAACCTCGCGATCAACGACTACGAGATCCTGGTCGTGCTCTCCGAGGCACCCGAGCGGCGGATGCGGATGACCGACCTGGCCACCGCGACCCTGCAGTCCAAGAGCCGGCTCTCGCACCAGATCACGCGGATGGAGACGGCCGGGCTGGTCCTGCGGCAGGAGTGTCCGGGCGACCGGCGCGGCCTCTACGCCCACCTCACCGAGCAGGGCTGGGAGACCATGCAGAAGGTCGCCCCGGACCACGTGCGCAGCGTCCGGACGCACTTCATCGACCGCTTCAGCCCCGAGCAGCTGGACGCGATGTACCAGGCCCTGGCCCCGGTCGCCGAACACCTGCGGGACCTCCGCGGCCGGGCTTGATCTTCGCCCGCTCGCTGTACTTTCGCCCGCTCGCCTCCGGGGCGCTTCGACCCGGCGCCGACACTCGTCGCTCCAACGCCCTCGTACCTCGGTCGTCCTCGCTCCTCCCTTTCGGCACCGGCGCGCCCCTTCGGCTCGGGGCGGGTCGGGTGGGTGGCAGGACTACGGAAGGCCGGCACCGGCGCGCCCCTTCGGCTCGGGGCGGGTCGGGTGGGTGGCAGGGCGGGTTCGGAGTGGGCCGGTTGTGCCGGGGCCCGGTCGGCCGTCGGGTGCGGCGGGTGACCGGGCCCCTCGTCGTGTTCAGCCCTGGGTGAGTCCGGCGACCAGTTCGTCGGCGGCGCCGTACGGGTCCAGCTCGCCGGCCACCACCCGCTCGGCCAGGGTGGCCAGGTGGCGGTCGCCGTGCAGGTCGCCGATCCGGGAGCGCAGTGCGGCCAGCGCGATCGCCTCGATCTCGTCACCGGCCCGGCGGCGGCGGCGCACGGCCAGCTCGCCGTGCTCCTCCAGCCAGGCGCGGTGCTTCTCCAGCGCCTCGACCACCTCGTCGACGCCCTCGCCGCGGGCCGCCACGGTCTTCACGATCGGGGGCCGCCAGTCCCCCGGCTCGCGGGTCTCGCCGAGGCCGAGCATGTGGTTCAGCTCCCGGGCGGTCGCGTCCGCGCCGTCCCGGTCCGCCTTGTTCACCACGAAGACGTCGCCGATCTCCAGGATCCCGGCCTTGGCGGCCTGGATCCCGTCGCCCATCCCGGGGGCGAGCAGCACCACGGTGGTGTCCGCCTGGGCGGCGATCTCCACCTCGGACTGGCCGACGCCGACGGTCTCCACCAGGATCACGTCGCAGCCGGCCCCGTCCAGCACCCGCAGCGCCTGCGGGGCCGACCAGGAGAGGCCGCCGAGGTGGCCGCGGGTGGCCATCGAGCGGATGAACACCTCGGGGTCGGTGGCGTGGTCCTGCATCCGGACCCGGTCGCCGAGCAGCGCGCCGCCGGAGAACGGCGAGGACGGGTCCACCGCCAGCACCCCGACCCGCTTGCCGAGCCGCCGGTAGGCGGTGACCAGGGCGGAGGTCGAGGTGGACTTGCCCACGCCGGGCGAGCCGGTCAGCCCGACGGTGTAGGCCCGGCCGGTGTAGGGGGCCAGCGCCGCCATCGCCTCGCGCAGCTGCGGGGCGGCGTTCTCGACCAGCGAGATCAGCCGGGCCACCGCACGCGGCCGGCCCGCGCGGGCCTGCTCGACCAGGGTCGCGACATCGATCATCAGGAGCTCCTAGCGCCGAAGGGCCGCGGACCGCTGGTGGCGGTCCGCAGCCCCTGAGGTAAGTCGGATGATCAGGCCTTCGCGGCCTGCTCCTTCGGGACGCGGACGATCAGCGCGTCGCCCTGGCCGCCGCCGCCGCAGAGCGCGGCCGCGCCGATGCCGCCGCCGCGCCGCTGGAGCTCCAGCGCCAGGTGCAGCACCACGCGGGCACCGGACATGCCGATCGGGTGGCCGAGCGCGATCGCGCCGCCGTTGACGTTGACGATGTCGGAGGAGACGCCCAGGTCCTTGGTCGACTGGTGGGCGACGGCCGCGAACGCCTCGTTGATCTCGATCAGGTCGAGGTCGCCGACCTCCAGGCCCTCCTTGGCCAGCGCGTGCTTGATCGCGTTGGACGGCTGCGACTGCAGCGAGTTGTCCGGGCCCGCGACGTTGCCGTGCGCGCCGATCTCGGCGATCCAGCTCAGGCCCAGCTCCTCGGCCTTGGCCTTGCTCATCACGACCACCGCGGCGGCGCCGTCGGAGATCTGCGAGGAGGTGCCGGCGGTGATCGTGCCGTCCTTGGTGAAGGCCGGGCGCAGCTTGGCCAGGCCCTCGACGGTGGTGTCCGCCCGGATGCCCTCGTCCTGGCTGAAGACCACCGGCTCGCCCCTGCGCTGCGGGATCTCCACCGGGGCGATCTCGGCCTCGAAGACGCCGTTCTGCTGGGCCTTGGCGGCCCGCTGGTGGGACGCGGCGGCGATCTCGTCCTGGACGTCGCGCGGGATGCCCAGGCGGGTGTTGTGCTTCTCGGTGGACTCGCCCATCGGGATGTTCTCGTAGGCGTCCGTGAGGCCGTCGTGCGCCATCGCGTCCAGCAGCTCGATCGCGCCGTACTTGTAGCCCTCGCGGGACTTCGGCAGCAGGTGCGGGGCGTTGGTCATGGACTCCTGGCCGCCGGCCACCACGATGTCGAACTCGCCGGCCCGGATCAGCTGGTCGGCCAGCGCGATGGCGTCCAGGCCGGAGAGGCAGACCTTGTTGATGGTGAGCGCCGGGACGTTCATCGGGATGCCCGCCTTGACGGCGGCCTGGCGGGCCGGGATCTGGCCGGCGCCGGCCTGCAGCACCTGGCCCATGATCACGTACTGGACCTGGTCCCCCGCGACGCCGGCCCGCTCCAGGGCGGCCTTGATCGCGACGGCCCCGAGGTCGGCGCCGGAGAAGCCCTTGAGCGAACCGAGCAGGCGACCCATCGGGGTCCGCGCACCGGCAACGATCACAGAGGTGGTGTTGGTCATGGGACGAGCCCCTTCGCACGTCGTGGCCAGGTGAGGATTCCGCTCAATGTACTGACCTGCTACCCGTCCGTCACCGGACCGACGGTGTGATCGAGCGCACTGGCACGATCCAGTCAACACCGTGTCAACCCGGTCCGGGTGAACCCCGCCCGTGTGAGCAGGCTCGCACCCGGATCGCTGGCGCACCCCGCCCGCATGCGCTGCACTGTTGCCGTCCCGTAGCCCGCCCAGACCCGGAGGCCACCGTGCTCACCCGCATCGACCACATCGGCATCGCCTGCCGAGACCTCGACAAGACGGTCGAGTTCTACCGCGCCACCTACGGCTTCGAGGTGTTCCACAGCGAGGTCAACGAGGAGCAGGGGGTGCGCGAGGCCATGCTCAAGATCAACGACACCGGTGACGGCGGCGCCTCCTACCTGCAGCTGCTGGAGCCCACCCGGCCCGACTCCGCCGTCGGCAAGTGGATGGAGAAGAACGGCGAGGGCGTCCACCACATCGCGTTCGGCACCGCCGACGTGGACGGCGACTCCGAGTCCATCCGCGCCAAGGGCATCCGGGTCCTCTACGAGCAGCCCCGGATCGGCTCGATGGGCTCCCGGATCACCTTCCTGCACCCCAAGGACTGCGGCGGTGTGCTGACCGAGCTGGTCACCGCCGCCGAGCCCGGCGAGCACGACGAGCACTGACCCGCACCCGGGTGCCGTCGGGGTCCGACGGCACCCGCCGGGGGTCCGCCCAGGGCCCGCCGAGGGGCCCGCGGCCCTCATGACCCGTCAGTAATGTCGCCCGATGCCCGGAAAACCCCTACGCGGCCATTCCCCCGTGGGACGCTCCCACTACAATGCCCAGGTGCGCGAAGACTCCGGGGGACGGAGGCGACGGGCACGGCCGATGACAGGCCTGTCCGCCCAGCGGTGGACCGGCCCGTCGCAGGGGAGTCCATTACGCGGGCACGGCTGAACAGTCGCAGTTCGGATCTGTCACCATTCTCCACAAGGCAAGAGTTCGCCCAGGAGTCCACCCGGACGGGGGAACGCGGCACGACCGCGCTCCGACGCCCAGGACTTCGACAACCGCGGCGGACGCCCCCGACCAGAACAGGGGCCGTCCACCGGCTGCGGATGCAAGGACCAGTCGGACCGGGGCCCCGGACACGGGAGCCGGGGTGCGGCCGGGTCGAGGACGCGACCAGGAGATGGATGGGACCGCGGAGTGCGGGGCTACGACCGCTACGAGGTTGACGATCACCTCTCCCAGTTCGAGGCCGAGATGGATCGGACTCGCAAGGAGCGGGACAAGACCGTCGAGCATGCCGAGGACCTCGCCTACCAGGTGGAGGTGCTCCGGGCCAAGCTGCACGAGTCCCGTCGCATGCTCGCCCAGCCGCGTGCTTTCGACGCCGTCTCCGGCCAGGCCGAGCAGCTGCTCCGCACCGCCGAGATGCAGGCCCAGCAGCTGCGTGCCGACGCCGAGCGGCAGCTGCGCGACTCCCAGCAGGCCACCCAGCGCCTGATGGCCGAGGCCGCCGAGCGCACCGCCCGGCTGGAGGCCGAGCTGGCCGCCCGCCGCCGCCAGCTGGAGGACGAGCTCGCCGAGCTGCGGCGCAGCGCCGAACAGCACGTCAACGAGAACGTCAACTGGGCCGAGCAGACCCGGGCCGGCACCGAGCAGGAGGCCCAGCGCCTGCTCCAGGAGGCCCGCGCCGAGGCCGAGCGGATGATGGCCGCGGCCCGCGCCGAGGCCGCCGCGCTGTCCGACCACGCCCGCGCCCAGACCGCCGCCGACGTCGACGCCGCCCGCGGTGAGGCCCAGGCCGCCGCCGAGGCCGCCCTCCACCGCGCCCAGACCGACGCCGAGCGCCTGCTGCGCGCCGCCTCCGAGCAGGCCCAGCAGGCCGGCGCCCAGGCCGCCGCCGACGTGAACGCCGCCCGCGGCGAGGCCCAGCAGCAGCTGGCCGCCGCGCACGCCGCCGCCGAACAGCAGCTCGCCGCCGCGCAGGCCGAGATCGGCCGGCTCAAGGAGCACGCCAGCGCCGAGCAGGCCCGCGCCGAGGAGGCGCTCGCCCACGCCCAGGCCGAGATCGAGCGGCTGCGCGCCGAGGCGATCGCCGAGGCCGAGCGCACCCGTCGGGAGTCCGCCGAGCTGCGCGCCCAGGCCGAGGCCGCCGCCGAGCAGCTCCAGGCCGATGCCGAGGCCGCCGCCGTCCGCAAGGTCGCCGACGGCGAGGCCGCCAGCGAGCAGCGCTCGCAGACCGCCCGCGCCGAGGTCGCCCGGATGGTCGCCCAGGCGACCAAGCAGGCCGAGGCCATCCGGGCCGAGGCCGCCACCAAGCAGGCCGAGGCGGAGGCCGCCAGGGCGGCCGCCGCCGAGGAGAGCGAACGGCTGCGCGCCACCGCCGAGTCGGTCGCCGGCCAGCTGCGGTCCGAGGCCGAGGCCGCCATCGCGGAGCTGCGCTCGCAGGCCGAGCGCGACGTCGCCGAGCTGCGGGCCCAGGCCGAGGCCGCCGCCGAGCAGCTGCGCAGCGAGGCCGAGGAGGCCGGCCGGGCGGCCGGCGCCAAGGACGCCACCGTCCACCTCGCCAAGGCCGCCAAGACGGCCGAGGAGATGCTGGGCCGGGCCAACCAGGACGCCGAGACCGCCAGGGCCGAGGCCACCACGGAGGCCGAGCGGATCCGCGCCGAGGCCGCCGCCGAGGCGGAGCGGCTGCGCGAGCAGGCGCAGGCCGCCGTCGAGCAGGCCCAGAACGCCGCCCTGGACGACGCGGCCGGCATCCGCGAGCGGGTCCGGCAGATGCAGGACGAGGCCGCCCGGCTGCGGGCCGAGGCCGAGGAGCTGCGCGCCCAGGCCGCCGCCGAGGCCGACCGGGTCCGCGGCGAGGCCCGCCGGCAGGCCGTCGTGCAGATCGAGGAGTCGGCGAAGAACGCCGAGGAGCTGCTGACCAGGGCCAAGACGGACGCGGACGAGCTGCGCGCCGGCGCGGCCGCCGAGATCGAGCGGCTGCGCGAGCAGACCAAGCAGCAGGCCGCCGAGACCCAGGGCCGCGCCGAGCAGACCCTCGACCGGGCCCGCGCCGAGGCCGAGAAGATCGTCGCCGGTGCCGAGCAGCAGGGCCAGGACGCGCTCGCCGCGGCCAAGGCCGCGGCCGCCGAGAACCGCTCCGCCGCCGAGCGTGAGACCGCCGAACTGCGCCGCGAGGCAACGGAGTTCGACCAGCGGGTGCGGGCCGGGGCGAACGCCGACGCGCAGGCCGTCCGGGCCGACGCGCAGGCCGAGGCCACCGCCGTGCTGGACGCCGCGGTCGCCGACGCCGAGCGGCTGCGCGCCGAGGCCGACGCCGAACTGGCCCGGACCCGGGCCGAGGCCGACGCCGCCGCCGAGGCGCTGCGCGAGGAGAGCCGGCGCGAGCGCGAGGAGGCCGCCGCCGGTCTGCTCCGCGAGCGCGAGGAGACCGCCGAGCAGCTGGCCGCCGCCCGAACCGCCCGCGAGCAGGCCGAGACGGCCGCCGCCGAACTCACCGAGCGCACCGCCGCCGAGACCACCGCGCTCCGCGAAGCCGCCGAGGCCCACGCCGACCGGCTCCGCACCGAAGCCGAACAG
>NZ_JBHWUI010000148.1:16965-20236 GCF_042737525.1 Kitasatospora sp. NPDC059973
CGCCGCCGAACTCACCGAGCGCACCGCCGCCGAGACCACCGCGCTCCGCGAAGCCGCCGAGGCCCACGCCGACCGGCTCCGCACCGAAGCCGAACGGACCGCCGCCGAACTCACCGAGTACACCGCCGCCGAGACGGCCCGTCTGCGGGCGGAGGCCGAGGAGGCGCTGGAGGCCGCCCGGGCCGCCGCCGAGCAGCGGACGGCCGAGGCCGAGGCCGCCGCTTCGGCGCTGCGCGAGCGGGCCGAGGCCGATCTGGCCCTGGCCTCCGAGCAGGCCGAGACCGTCCGGGCCGAGGCCGGCCGGGAGCTGTCCGAGGCGCGTGCCACCGCCGAGTCGATCCGCGCCGAGGCGCGGGCGGTGCTGGAGCGGGCCGGCGTCGAGGGCGAGGAGCTGACGGCCGCGGCCAGGGCCGAGGCCGCCGAGCTGGTCGCCAACGCCGAGGACGAGGCCGCCGAGGTCCGCCAGTCGGTGGCCGGGATGCACGAGGCCGCGTCCCTGCAGATCGCCGAGCTTCGGGCCACCGCCGAGCGCGAGGCCGCCGAGGTCCGCCGGGAGGCCGAGCAGGCCGCCGCCGAACTGCGCGACACCGCCGAGCGGGAGACCACCGAGCAGCGCGCGCTGGCCGACCGGGAGACCGCCGAGCTGCGCGAGCGCACCGCCCGCGCGATCGCCGAGCAGCACGAGACCGCCGACCGGGAGACCACCGAACAGCGGGCCCTGGCCGACCGGGAGACCGCGGACCTGCGGGCCCGGACCGCCGCCGAGACGACCGCGCTGCGCGAGCAGACCGAGCTGGAGCTGGCCGGCGAGCGCCAGGCCGCCGAGGCAGAGCTGGCCCGCCGCCGCGCCGAGGCGCAGGCCTACGACGAGCAGCTGCGCGCCGAGGCCGAGGCCGAACTGCACGCCGCCCGGGAGAACGCCGAGCAGCAGCGCGCCGCCGCCGAGGACCGGGCCGCCCGGACGGTGGCCGCCGGCGAGGAGCGGGCCGCCGCCACGATCGCCGAGGCCGAGGAGTTCGCCGCCGCGCTGCGGGCCGAGGCCGAGGAGTACGCGCTGGCCACCCGGTCCCTCGCGGACGACTACGACGCGGACACCCACGCCCGCGCCGACGCCTTCGACGCGGAGATCCGCGAGGCCGCCGAGCATTTCGACAAGGCCACCCGCGAGCAGGCCAAGTCCGTCCTGGAGCGGGCCTTCGCCGACGCCGAGGCGCTCGGCGAGGACGCCCAGACCACCGCGCTGGCCACCACCGCCGCCGCCGAGGAGCAGGCGGACGCGATGGTCGCGGCCGCCCGCAAGGAGGCCGACCGGCTGGTCGCGGCCGGCGAGGCGGCCGGGCAGGCCGCGGTCGAGAAGGCCCGGGCCGACGCCGACGCCCTGCTCTCCGAGGCCCGCCGGGACGCCACCGCGATCCGCGAGCGCGCCGAGGAGCTGCGCGAGCGCACCGACGCCGAGGTGGAGGCCCTGCACGAGCGCGCCCGCAAGGAGAACGCGCAGGCGATGAAGTCGGCCGGCGAGCGGGTGGACGCGCTGGTGACGGCCGCCCAGGAGCAGCTGACCGAGGCCGAGGAGCAGGCGGTGGCCGCCGTCGCCGAGGCCGAGGAGCGGGCGGCGGCGCTGATCGCGGCCGCCGAGGAGCACGCCAACGAGCTGAACTCGCGGGCGTCCGCCGAGGCCAGCAAGGTCCGGATCTCGGCCGTCCGCAAGGCCGAGGGCCTGCTGAAGGAGGCCGAGACCAAGCTGGCCGACTCGACCGACCGCGCCGAGGCCCTGATCATCAAGGCCGAGGCCAAGCTGAAGTCCGCCCAGGAGGAGTCCGAGGAGCGGATCGAGACGGCGGCGGCCGAGGCGGAGAAGCGCCTGCGGACCGCCGACGAGGCCGCCGACGAGCAGATCGAGCTGGCGAAGGCGGAGGCCGAGCGGGTGCTCGCCGAGGCACGGACCGAGGCGAAGCGGGTCACCGACGAGGGCCGGCGCGAGCTGGACGAGCTGGTGCGCCGCCGCAAGGACATCAACACCGAGATCTCCAGGGTGCAGGACGTGCTGTCCGCGCTGGAGGCGTTCGAAGCACCGTCACCGGTCGTGCAGGCAAACGGGGGAAGTACGAGCAAGAAAGACGGGGGGGCCAAGGCGGGTGCCGGAGTCGGCTCCCCCCGGTCGGGTGGCAATCGTTCCGGCAGCGCACCACCCGATTGAGCGGACATTCTCCGCGAGACAACGGCATTTCGCCGACGACACTCCGGTACCGTGTCAGGATTCCCTCAACCACCTCAGCGGTTTGACGACAGGAAGCCCAGAACCCCATGAGCGACAGTCACTCCCCTCACGGCTTCGACCTGGTGCGCCGTGGGTACGAGCGCGCCCAGGTCGACGAGCGGATCACCAAGCTGGTGGCCGACCGTGACAGTGCCCTGACCCGGATCAGCGCGCTGGAGAAGCGCATCGAGGAGCTCCACCTGGAGACCCAGACCGCGCAGGCGGCGGTCACCGAGGCGGAGCCCTCCTACGCCGGTCTCGGCGCCCGGGTCGAGAAGATCCTGCGACTCGCCGAGGAGGAGGCCAAGGACCTGCGCGACGAGGCGCACCGCGCCGCCGAGCAGCACCGCGAGCTCGCCGAGGCCGCCGCCCAGCAGGTCCGCACCGAGGCCGAGAACTACGCCAAGGACCGCAAGGCCAAGGCCGAGGACGAGGGTCTGCGGATCGTCGACAAGGCCAAGAGCGACAGCGCCCAGCTGCGCGCCGAGGCCAACAAGGACGCCCAGAACAAGCGCGAGGAGGCGGACGCCCTCTTCGAGGAGACCCGCACCAAGGCCGCCCAGGCCGCGCTGGAGTTCGAGACCAACCTGGCCAAGCGCCGCGAGCAGTCCGAGCGCGACCTGGCCGCCCGTCAGGCCAAGGCCGAGAAGCGCCTGGCCGAGATCGAGCACCGGGCCGAGCAGCTGCGCCTGGAGGCCGAGAAGCTGCGCACCGACGCCGAGCGCCGCGCCCGCCAGACGGTGGAGACGGCCCAGCGCCAGTCCGAGGACATCGTGGCCGACGCCAACGCCAAGGCCGACCGGATCCGCAGCGAGTCCGAGCGCGAGCTGGCGGCGCTCACCAACCGCCGCGACAGCATCAACGCCCAGCTGACCAACGTCCGCGAGATGCTGGCGACGCTGACCGGCGCGGCCGTGGCCGCCGCCTCGCTGCCGAACGACGACACCATGGGCGTGCCCGCCCAGCAGTCGCGCTGACGCCGCGGCAGGACGGGCCCCCACCCTTGCGGGTGGG
>NZ_JBHWUI010000149.1:0-19931 GCF_042737525.1 Kitasatospora sp. NPDC059973
CCCCCGTGTCGGGGCGGCCGCCGCCTGCGGTCCGATCGGTCGGGCCGACCGCGGGTCAGTCCTGTACGGCCTTCTTCAGCTGCTCGACCCGGTCGGTCCGCTCCCAGGTGAAGTCCGGCAGCTCACGGCCGAAGTGGCCGTACGCGGCGGTCTGCGAGTAGATCGGGCGGAGCAGGTCCAGGTCGCGGATGATCGCGGCCGGGCGAAGGTCGAACACGTCGGTGACGGCCTTCTGGATGGTGAGCACCGGCACGGTCTCGGTGCCGAAGGTCTCCACGAAGAGGCCGACCGGCTCGGCCTTGCCGATCGCGTACGCGACCTGCACCTCGGCGCGGCTGGCGAGGCCGGCGGCGACGATGTTCTTCGCCACCCAGCGCATCGCGTAGGCGGCCGAGCGGTCCACCTTGGACGGGTCCTTGCCGGAGAAGGCGCCGCCGCCGTGCCGGGCGAAGCCGCCGTAGGTGTCGATGATGATCTTGCGGCCGGTGAGGCCGGCGTCGCCCATCGGGCCGCCGATCTCGAAGCGCCCGGTCGGGTTGACCAGCAGGCGGTAGCCCTCGGTCACGAGCTTGATGCCCTGCTCGGCGAGCGCCTTGAGCTCCGGCTCCACGACGAACTCGCGGATGTCCGGGGTGAGCAGCGAGTCGAGGTCGATGTCGCTCGCGTGCTGCGAGGAGACGACCACGGTGTCGAGGCGGACGGCCTTGTCGCCGTCGTACTCGATGGTGACCTGGGTCTTGCCGTCGGGGCGCAGGTACGGGATCGTCCCGTTCTTGCGGACCTCGGAGAGGCGACGCGAGAGGCGGTGCGCCAGGGTGATCGGCAGCGGCATGAGCTCGGGCGTCTCGTCGGACGCGTAGCCGAACATCAGGCCCTGGTCACCGGCGCCCTGCTTGTCCAGGTCGTCCTCGTCACCTTCCACCCGGGCCTCGTACGCCGTGTCGACACCCTGTGCGATGTCGGGCGACTGGGCACCGATGGACACCGAGACGCCGCAGGAGGCGCCGTCGAAGCCCTTCTTGGAGCTGTCGTAGCCGATCTCCAGGATCTTGTCCCGGACGAGCTGCGCGATCGGCGCGTAAGCCTTGGTGGTCACCTCGCCGGCCACGTGCACCTGGCCGGTGGTGATGAGCGTCTCCACGGCGACCCGGGACGTCGGGTCCTCTCGCAGGAGAGCGTCAAGGATGGTGTCGCTGATCTGGTCAGCGATCTTGTCGGGGTGTCCCTCGGTCACGGATTCCGAGGTGAACAGGCGGCGAGACACAGCGCTCCCTGGGGTTGCAGCGGCTGCTGACTGAAGGCCCCCGGCGGACCGGGGACATCCGGAAAGACTTGATTCCTGGAGTGTAACGGTCAGCTACCGGCTATCGGGACTCGATTCCGGAAAAGGAGACCGGTTGCTCACCTCTTGAGATCACTCGGCGACCGGTTGCCACCGCTTCGCGACCAGGTCCCAGACCACGTCGGCGAGCGCCTCCTTCGGCCCCACCGGCACCCCCGTCTCACTGCCGTCCGAGCCCAGAATCACGGCCTCGTTGACGTCCGTGCCGAACGCCTTGCCGTTGCCGACCTCGTTCACCACCAGCAGGTCGCAGCCCTTGCGGGCGAGCTTCGCGCGCCCGTTCGCCAGCACGTCGTCGGTCTCCGCCGCGAAACCCACCACCAGTTGACCCGAACGGGGCCGGTGGGCGGAGAGCTCGGCCAGGATGTCCGGGTTGCGGACCAGCGCGACCGGGGCCGGCTCGACCCCCTCGACCTTCTTGATCTTGCCGCTGGCGTACTCGGCCGGGCGGAAGTCGGCCACCGCGGCGGCCATCACCACCGCGTCGGCGTCCGCCGCCGCCTTCGTCGCGGCCTCCCGCAGCTCCAGCGCGGTCGAGACGTGCACCACGTCGACCCCGGCCGGGTCGGGCAGCTCCGCGTTGGCCGAGAGCAACGTCACCCGGGCGCCGCGCGCCGCGGCGGTCGCGGCCAGCGCGTAGCCCTGCTTGCCGGAGGACCGGTTGCCGAGGTAGCGCACCGGGTCCAGCGGCTCACGGGTACCGCCGGCCGAGACCACCACGTGCCGGCCGGCCAGGTCGGCCGCGGCCGCGCCCCGGCGCAGCAGCGCCCGGCAGGCGTCGAAGATCGCGGACGGCTCGGGCAGCCGCCCCTTGCCGGTGTCCTTGCCGGTCAGCCGCCCGACGGCGGGCTCCAGCACCACGACGCCCCGGCGGCGCAGCGTGGCCACGTTCTCCCGGGTCGCAGGGTGCTCCCACATCTCGGTGTGCATCGCCGGCGCCAGGACGACCGGGCAGCGCGCGGTCAGCAGGGTGTTGGTGAGCAGGTCGTCGGCGAGCCCGTGGGCCGCCTTGGCCATCAGGTCGGCGGTCGCGGGGGCGACCACGACGAGGTCGGCGCTCTGCCCGATCCGCACGTGCGGCACCTCGTGGACCCGCTCCCAGGTCTCGGTGGCGGCGGGACGGCCGGAGAGCGCGGCCCAGGTGGCCTCGCCGACGAAGTGCAGCGCGGCCTCGGTGGGCACCACGGTCACCTGGTGGCCTGATTCGGTGAACCGCCGCAGCACCTCGCACGCCTTGTAGGCGGCGATGCCGCCGCTGACGCCGAGGACGACGCGCGGTGCGTCCGACCGGTCCGTGCTCGCGCTCATGCTTCCCACTCTCTCCTCGCTCGGGACGTGCTCACCCTACGACCCCCCGCCGGCCGGCGGCACGGTGCACCCCGCACCGCCCTCGGGCACGCCGAAGGGCCCGCCGGAACGGATCCGACGGGCCCTTCGACAGAACAGACAGGGAGACCGGCTCAGGCCGCCTCGACCGCCTCGGCGGTGAGCATGCCGGCGTTGATCTCGCGCAGCGCGATCGACAGCGGCTTCTCGTGCACGTGGGTGTCCACCAGCGGGCCGACGTACTCCAGCAGGCCCTCACCGAGCTGCGAGTAGTACGCGTTGATCTGGCGCGCGCGCTTGGCGGCGTAGATCACGAGGCTGTACTTGGAGTCGGTGGCCTCAAGCAGCTCGTCGATCGGCGGGTTGATGATGCCCTCGGGCGCGGTCATGGAAGAGGACACGCGAAAACCTTCCGAAAGGTGGAAAAGACAGACAGGTCAGACTACACCGAGCAAGGCTAGCAGTTCGGCCGCTACCTGCTCGACCGAGGTGTTGACAAGGCTCGTGTCGAACTCCGTCTCGGCGGCCAGCTCGACCTTGGCCGCCTCCAGCCGCTTCTCGATGACGTCCTGCGGCTCGGTGCCCCGGCCGGTGAGCCGGCGGACCAGCTCCTCCCAGCTCGGCGGAGCCAGGAAGACCAGCTGCGCCTCGGGCATCGACTCGCGCACCTGACGGGCGCCCTGCAGGTCGATCTCCAGCAGGACCGGCACGCCGGCTTCCAGCTTCTCCAGTACGGCCTGGCGCGGGGTGCCGTAGCGGTTGCCCGCGAACACGGCCCACTCCAGCAGCTCACCGTTGGCGATCAGCTTGTCGAACTCGTCGTTGTCGACGAAGTGGTACTGGACCCCGTGCTGCTCGCCGGGCCTCGGGTGGCGGGTCGTCGCCGACACCGAGAGCCAGACTTCGGGGTGCTGCTTCCTCATATGAGCGACGACCGTGCTCTTGCCGACCCCCGAGGGGCCGGAGAGCACGGTCAGCCGCGGACGCTCACTCATGCACCGATTATCCCGGATCGCGGACGCTCCCGGGACCACGGGGGCACGGTCAGGCGGCACCGCCGCCGAACTCCCGCTCCAGGGAGGCGATCTGGTTCGTGCCGAGGCCACGGACACGACGGCTCTCGCTGATGCCGAGGCGCTCCATGATCTGCTTGGCGCGGACCTTGCCCACACCGGGGAGGGACTCCAGGAGCGCGGAGACCTTCATCTTGCCGATCACGTCGTTGTCGGCCTTGCCGGCCTTGATCACCTCGTGCAGGGAGGCGCCGGAGTGCTTGAGCCGATTCTTGACCTCGGCGCGCTCCCGGCGAGCCTCGGCGGCCTTGGCGAGCGCGGCGGTGCGCTGTTCAGGGGTAAGGGGCGGAAGAGCCACGCCGTTCACCTCAGGGTGTGGAAGGAAGGGATTGAGCTATGACTGGTTTGGTTCCCAGGACACCGGCCGCAGGGGAACCTCACGGCTCTGACCTGCGAGAGCAACGGGAATCGCCGCTCTTCGATGACCTATCGCCGGACACTACCCGGATTGCGGCGCCACGTCAGGAAAAGAACACGAAAAGTCCTGGTCAGCCAAGGCCGACCAGGACTTTCCCGGGCAAAATGACCGCGATTGCGGACCTTTGGCACCACCGATGTGACGGCGCTCACGTCAAGTCGTGAGACCCCGCGCCACCCCGTCACGCCATCGCGGCACATCACGCCACCTCCGCGGCGACGCTTCGGGTGCCCCCGAAAGCGCTGCGGCGCCCGCTACTTCACCGCGTCCGCGTACTCCTGGACGAAGCGGTCCGCCGCCTCCCGCAGGGCCGCCGGCGACGGGCCGTGCCGCAGGACGTCGCGGCTGACGCTCGGCACCACGTTGCGCACCGAGGCGCCGAACACCCGCGGCAGGTCCGCCATCGTGGCGCCCTGGGCGCCGATCCCCGGGGCCAGCAGCGGGCCGTTGATCGCCAGGTCGACGCCCGCGTCGGCCAGCGTCGCGCCGACCACCGCGCCGAACGAGCCGAGCGGCTCCGCGCCGGCGTTCTCGGCGGCCAGCTGCCGCAGCACTGCGGCCGCCACCGGCTCGCCGTCCGCGCCGGTCGCGCGCTGCACCTCGGCGCCCTCCGGGTTGGAGGTGAGGGCCAGCGCGAACACCCCGGTGCCGCCTGCCGCCGCCAGGTCGAGCGCCGGCCGCAGCGAGCCGAAGCCCAGGTACGGGCTGACGGTGACGGCGTCCGAGAAGAGCGGGCTGCCGGGCGCCAGGAAGGCCTCCGCGTACGCGGCCATGGTGGAGCCGATGTCGCCGCGCTTGGCGTCCATCAGGACGAGCGCGCCGGCCGCCCGGGCCTCCTCGACGGACCGCTCCAGCACCGCGACGCCCCGGGAGCCGAACCGCTCGAAGAAGGCGGCCTGGGGCTTGAGCACGGCCACCCGGTCGGCCAGGGCCTCGACCACGGTGCGGCTGAAGGTCTCCAGGCCCGCCACGGTGTCCTCCAGCCCCCAGGCGGCGAGCAGGGAGGCGTGCGGGTCGATGCCCACGCAGAGCTGGCCGCGGGTGTCGAGGGCGTGCCGCAGGCGGGCACCGAAGGGGGCGAGGGTCATGACGTCCTTCCAGGGCGTAGCACGGGGGTGAGGGGGTCCGGCGGGGGTCAGGAGGCCTTGGCGCTGCCGACGGCGGCCGCCAGGTCGCGGAAGCCGCCGGCCCGGACGCGGGCGGAGAGGCCCTTGTGGATGCGCCGGCACCAGAACGGGCCCTGGTAGATGAAGGCGCTGTAGCCCTGGACCAGGTCGGCGCCGTGCACGATGCGCTGCCAGGCGTCCTCGGCGGTCTCGATGCCGCCGACCGAGACCAGGGTCAGCCGGCCCCCGGTCCGGGCGCGCAGGCGCTGCAGCACCTCCAGCGCGCGGGCCTTGAGCGGGGCGCCGGAGAGGCCGCCCATGCCGATCTCCTCGATCCGGGCGGCGCTCGCGCGCAGGCCCTCGCGGCCGATCGTGGTGTTGGTGGCGATGATGCCGTCCAGGCCCAGCTCCAGGGCGAGGTCGGCGACCGCGTCGACGTCCTCGTCGGCCAGGTCGGGGGCGATCTTGACCAGCAGCGGCACGTGGTGCGCGGTGGAGCGGTCGGCGGCCTCGCGGACGGCGGCCAGCAGCGGGCCGAGGTGCGAGACGGCCTGGAGGTTGCGCAGGCCCGGGGTGTTCGGCGAGCTGACGTTGACCACCAGGTAGTCGGCGTACTGGGCGAGCCGCTCGGTGGACTTCACGTAGTCGGCGATCGCGTCGGCCTCCTCGACCACCTTGGTCTTGCCGATGTTGACGCCGACGACCGGTGTGGAGCTGGTGTGCGGGCGTGCGGCCAGCCGGGCGGCGACCCGGGCCGAGCCCTGGTTGTTGAAGCCCATCCGGTTGATCAGCGCGCGGTCCTCGACCAGGCGGAACAGCCGCGGCGCCGGGTTGCCCGGCTGCGGCTCACCGGTGACGGTGCCGATCTCGACGTAGTCGAAGCCGAGCATCGACAGGCCGTCGATGCCGACGCCGTTCTTGTCGAAGCCGGCCGCCAGGCCGAACGGGCCGGGCAGGTCGAGGCCGAGGGCGGTGGTGCGCAGCGCCCGGTCGCGCGGGGCCAGCACCAGCCGGACGAGGGTGCGCAGGCCGGGCACCGAGGAGGCCAGCCGGACCCAGAAGAAGGCCAGGTGGTGGGCCTTCTCGGGGTCCATCTTCTTGAAGACGAGGTCGAACAGGAGCTTGTACACAGCGGGTCCCAACTGAGGATCGGGCGCGGCCCGTCGGGCGAGGGCCGGCGGCGGGCGACGGGTGGGCATGGCAGTGGGGGGCACCCGGCGGTCGGTGCCCCCCACTGCGGTGGTGCTACTTCGCGCGGCCGGCGTTGATCAGCTGGGCGTGCTCCTGGAGCGACATCACCCCGACCTCGTCGCGCAGCAGCGCGTCGATGCCCTGGACGGCGGCGCCCATCGCCTGGACGGTGGTCAGGCAGGGCACCGAACGGGCGACGGCGGCGGTGCGGATCTCGTAGCCGTCGAGACGGCCGCCGGTGCCGTACGGCGTGTTGATGATGAGGTCCACCTCACCGTCGTGGATCAGCTGGACGATGGTCCGCTCGCCGTTCGGGCCCTCGCCCTCGCTGTGCTTGCGCACCACGGTGGCGGGGATGCCGCCGCGCTGCAGCACCTCGGCGGTGCCGGCGGTGGCGAGCAGCTCGAACCCGAGGCCGACCAGCGCGCGGGCCGGGAAGACCAGGTTGCGCTTGTCCCGGTTGGCGACGGAGACGAAGACCTTGCCCTTGGTCGGCAGCGCGCCGTAGGCACCGGCCTGCGACTTGGCGTACGCCGTGCCGAAGACCTTGTCGATGCCCATGACCTCGCCGGTGGAGCGCATCTCCGGGCCGAGCACGGTGTCCACGCCGCGGCCGTAGATGTCGCGGAAGCGGCTCCACGGCATCACGGCCTCCTTGACGGAGATCGGGCAGTCGGCGGGCAGGGTGCCGCCGTCGCCCTCGGCCGGGAGCAGGCCCTCGGCGCGCAGCTCGGCGACGGTGGCGCCGAGCGAGATCCGGGCGGCGGCCTTGGCCAGCGGCACCGCCGTGGCCTTGGAGGTGAACGGCACGGTGCGGGAGGCGCGGGGGTTGGCCTCCAGCACGTACAGGATGTCGCCGGAGAGGGCGAACTGGATGTTGATCAGGCCGCGGACGCCGACGCCGCGGGCGATCGCCTCGGTGGAGGTGCGCAGCCGCTTGATGTCGTAGCCGCCGAGGGTGATCGGGGGCAGCGCGCAGGCGGAGTCGCCGGAGTGGATGCCGGCCTCCTCGATGTGCTCCATGACGCCGCCGAGGTAGAGCTCGGTGCCGTCGTAGAGCGCGTCGACGTCGATCTCCACCGCGTCGTCGAGGAAGCGGTCGATCAGCACCGGGTGCTCGGAGATCAGACCGGCGTGCCGCTCCAGGTAGGAGGCGAGCGAGGCCTCGTCGTAGACGATCTCCATGCCGCGGCCGCCGAGCACGTAGGACGGGCGGGCCAGCACGGGGTAGCCGATCTCGTCGGCGATCGCCTTGGCCTCCTCGAAGGAGAAGGCGGTGCCGTGCTTGGGGGCGGGCAGGCCGGCCTCGCGCAGCACGCGGCCGAAGGCGCCGCGCTCCTCGGCGAGGTCGATCGCCTCGGGCTGGGTGCCGACGATCGGCACGCCGTTGTCCTTGAGCGCCTGGGCCAGGCCGAGCGGGGTCTGGCCGCCGAGCTGGACGATCACGCCCGCGAGCGGTCCGGCCTGCTGCTCGGCGTGGACGATCTCCAGCACGTCCTCCAGGGTGAGCGGCTCGAAGTAGAGCCGGTCGGAGGTGTCGTAGTCGGTGGAGACGGTCTCCGGGTTGCAGTTGACCATCACGGTCTCGTACCCGGCGTCGGCCAGCGCGAAGGAGGCGTGGACGCACGAGTAGTCGAACTCGATGCCCTGGCCGATGCGGTTCGGGCCCGAGCCGAGGATGATCACCGCGGGCTTGGTGCGCGGGGCGACCTCGTTCTCCTCGTCGTAGGACGAGTAGAAGTACGGGGTCTTGGCGGCGAACTCGGCGGCGCAGGTGTCGACGGTCTTGAACACCGGGCGGATGCCGAGCGCGTGCCGGACCTCGCGGACCACGTCGGTCCGCAGGCCGCGGATCTCACCGATCTGCAGGTCGGAGAAGCCGTGCCGCTTGGCGTGGCGCAGCAGCTCGGGGGTGAGCTCGGCGGCCTCGGCCAGCTCGTCGGCGATCTCGTCCAGCAGGAAGAGCTGGTCGACGAACCACGGGTCGATCTTGGTGTACTCGAACACCTCCTCCGCGGTGGCGCCGGCCCGGATGGCCTCCATGACGGTGTTGATCCGGCCGTCGGTGGGGACCACGGCCTTCTCCAGCAGCGCGGTCTTGTCGCCGACCGGGCCGGCCCAGGTGAACTGGGAGCCCTTCTTCTCCAGCGAGCGGAGCGCCTTGTTGAGCGCCTCGGGGAAGTTGCGGCCCATGGCCATGGCCTCGCCGACCGACTTCATGGTGGTGGTCAGCGTGGCGTCGGCGCTCGGGAACTTCTCGAACGCGAACCGCGGGACCTTCACCACGACGTAGTCGAGGGTCGGCTCGAACGACGCCGGCGTCTGCTCGGTGATGTCGTTGGGGATCTCGTCCAGGGTGTAGCCGACGGCGAGCTTCGCCGCGATCTTGGCGATCGGGAAGCCGGTCGCCTTCGAGGCCAGCGCCGAGGAGCGCGAGACGCGCGGGTTCATCTCGATGACGATGACCCGGCCGTCCGCGGGGTCGACCGCGAACTGGATGTTGCAGCCGCCGGTGTCCACGCCGACCTCGCGGATGACCGCGATGCCGATGTCGCGCAGGATCTGGTACTCGCGGTCGGTCAGCGTCATCGCCGGGGCGACGGTGATCGAGTCACCGGTGTGCACGCCCATCGGGTCGAAGTTCTCGATCGAGCAGACGACCACGACGTTGTCGTTCTTGTCGCGCATCAGCTCCAGCTCGTACTCCTTCCAGCCGAGGATGGACTCCTCCAGGAGCACCTCGGTGGTCGGCGAGAGGGTCAGGCCCTGGCCGGCGATGCGGCGCAGGTCCTCCTCGTTGTGCGCGAAGCCCGAGCCGGCGCCGCCCATGGTGAAGGAGGGGCGGACCACGACCGGGTAGCCGCCGAGCGTGTCGACGCCGGCCAGCACGTCGTCCATGGTGTGGCAGATCACCGAGCGGGCGGACTCGCCGTGGCCGATCTTGGCGTTGACGGCCTCGACGACGCCCTTGAAGAGCTCGCGGTCCTCGCCCTTGTGGATCGAGTCGACCTTGGCGCCGATCAGCTCCACGTTGTACTTGGCCAGCACGCCGTTGGCGTCCAACGCGATCGCCGTGTTGAGCGCGGTCTGCCCGCCCAGGGTCGGCAGCAGGGCGTCCGGGCGCTCCTTGGCGATGATCTTCTCGACGAACTCCGGGGTGATCGGCTCGACGTAGGTGGCGTCGGCGATCTCCGGGTCGGTCATGATCGTGGCCGGGTTGGAGTTGACCAGGATGACCCGCAGGCCCTCGGCCTTGAGCACCCGGCAGGCCTGCGTGCCCGAGTAGTCGAACTCCGCGGCCTGGCCGATGACGATCGGGCCGGAGCCGATGACCAGGACGGACTTGATGTCGGTGCGCTTAGGCACGCTGGCCCTCCATGAGCTCAACACTGTCGTTGTCGTCGCCTCGCATGAGCTCGACGAACCGGTCGAAGAGGTACGCCGCGTCGTGCGGGCCGGCCGCCGCCTCCGGGTGGTACTGCACGCTGAAGGCGGGCACGTCCAGTGCCTGGAGGCCCTCGACCACATCGTCGTTGAGGCAGACGTGGGAGACCTCGACCCGGCCGAACGGCGTGTCGCTCACCTTGTCCAGCGGCGCGTTCACGGCGAAGCCGTGGTTGTGCGCGGTCACCTCGACCTTGCCGGTGGTGCGGTCCTGCACCGGCTGGTTGATGCCGCGGTGGCCGTACTTGAGCTTGTAGGTGCCGAAGCCCAGCGCCCGGCCGAGGATCTGGTTGCCGAAGCAGATCCCGAAGAACGGGGTCCGGCGCTCCAGCACGCCCTGCGCCACGGCGACCTGGTGGTCGGCGGTGGCCGGGTCGCCCGGGCCGTTGGAGAAGAAGACGCCGTCCGGGTCGACGGCGTAGATGTCCTCCAGCGTGGAGTTCGCCGGCAGCACGTGCACCTCGATGCCGCGCTCGGCCATCCGCTGCGGGGTCATCGCCTTGATGCCGAGGTCCAGCGCGGCGACGGTGAACTTCTTCTCGCCGACGGCGGGCACCACGTACGGCTCGGTGGTGGCGACCTCGGGGCAGAGGTCGGCGCCCTTCATCTCGGGCGACTGCTGCACCCGGGCCAGCAGCGCGGCGTCGTCCGCCAGCGCCGGGCCGGAGAAGATGCCGCAGCGCATCGCGCCGCGCTCGCGCAGGTGGCGGGTGAGGGCGCGGGTGTCGATGCCGCTGATGCCGACGACGCCCTGGTTGACGAGCTCCTCGTCGAGCGGGCGGCGCGAGCGCCAGTTGGACGTCACCCGGGCGGGGTCGCGCACGATGTAGCCGGCGACCCAGATCCGGCGGGACTCGTCGTCCTCGTCGTTCCAGCCGGTGTTGCCGATCTGCGGGGCGGTCATCGCGACCACCTGGCGGTGGTACGACGGGTCGGTCAGGGTCTCCTGGTAGCCGGACATGCCGGTGTTGAAGACGGCCTCGCCGAAGGTCTCGCCGATCGCGCCGTAGGCCTGGCCACGGAAGATCCGGCCGTCCTCCAGGACGAGCACGGCGGGGACGCGGTCCCGCCGTTGGCGCTGCGTGGTGGGGGCAGGTGCGGTCATTGAGCGGCCTCTTCCGTCTTCGTCTGCGTACGTGTTGCGAGGTGGGCGATCGCCTCGACCCAGGCGGCGTGCTCGCCGGGGTGGTCGGCCCGGAACCCGGAGTCCAGCGCGGTGCCCTCGTGCGTCCAGGTGACGACGAGCAGTCCGGACGGCACGACCTTGCCGGCGATCCCGGAGTCCGTCCGGGCCCCGGTCAGCTGCTCGGCCGGGATCCAGAAGTCGACGTCGCCGGGGCGCTGCACCAGCAGGCCGTCCGCGCCGAGGGTCAGGTCGGCCCGGCTGCGGGTGCCCAGGCCGTGCGCGACGACCCGGTCCAGCCAGTTCCCGGCGGTGGTGGTGCCGTGGTACCGGCCGCTGGTCTCCAGGATGGTCCGGCCGGCCCGGGCCGGCACGGCGGGCAGCGGCGGGATGCCGGACTGCAGGGTGCGCCGCCAGTTCCAGCCCTGGCGCATCAGCCAGTAGACCAGCCCGATCACCAGCAGCAGGCCGATGGCCCAGCCGATGTACCCGGGCCAGTCGGTGACCCTGGCCTGCTCCTGGGCGAGCCCGGTGAAGGCGTTCACGCGAGCCCGCCCTGCTCGACCAGCTCGCCGGCGAGCACCGTGGCGGTGCCGCGCAGGAAGGTGGCGTGCACCCGGCCGGGCAGGTCGAGGCCACGGTAGGGGGTGTTGCGACTGCGGGTGGCGAAGCTGTCGGGGTTCACGGCACCACGGTACGCGGGATCGAACAGCACCAGGTTGGCGGGCTCACCGACCGAGACGGGTCGTCCGTGGCCGGTGAGGCGACCGATCCGGGCCGGTCGGTGCGACATCCGGTCCGCGACGCCCTCCCAGTTCAGCAGGCCCGTGTCGACCATGGTCTGCTGCACCACCGAGAGTGCCGTCTCCAGGCCGACCATGCCCATCGCGGCCACGGCCCACTCGCAGTCCTTGTCCTCGGACGGGTGCGGCGCGTGGTCCGTCGCGACGGCGTCGATGGTGCCGTCCGCGAGCGCCTTGCGCAGCGCCTGGACGTCGGCCGCGGTGCGCAGCGGCGGGTTCACCTTGTACACCGGGTCGTAGGAGCGGACCAGCTCGTCGGTGAGCAGCAGGTGGTGCGGGGTGACCTCGGCGGTGACGTTCCAGCCCTTGGCCTTGGCCCAGCGGATGATCTCCACCGAGCCGGCCGTCGAGACGTGGCAGACGTGCAGGCGCGAGCCGACGTGCGCGGCGAGCAGCACGTCGCGGGCGATGATCGCCTCCTCGGCGACGGCCGGCCAGCCGCCCAGCCCGAGCTCGCCGGAGACCTGGCCCTCGTTCATCTGGGCGCCCTCGGTGAGGCGGGGCTCCTGGGCGTGCTGGGCGACGACCCCGTCGAAGGCCTTCACGTACTCCAGCGCCCGGCGCATGATCACCGCGTCGTCGACGCACTTGCCGTCGTCGGAGAAGACCCGCACCTCGGCGGCCGAGTCGTGCATCGCGCCCAGCTCGGCGAGCTTCTTGCCCTCCAGGCCGACGGTGACGGCGCCGACCGGGCGCACGTCGCAGAAGCCGGACTCCTGGCCGAGCCGCCAGACCTGCTCGACCACGCCGGCGGTGTCGGCCACCGGGAAGGTGTTGGCCATCGCGTGCACGGCGGTGAAGCCGCCCATCGCGGCGGCCCGGGTGCCGGTGAGCACCGTCTCGGCGTCCTCGCGGCCGGGCTCGCGCAGGTGGGTGTGCAGGTCGACCAGGCCCGGCAGGACGATCAGGCCGGAGGCGTCGATCTCGATGTCCGCCTCGACCGCCAGGCCGGTGCCGATCTCCTTGACCACGCCGTCGGCGAGGTGGAGGTCCTGCGGGGCGCCGCCGAGGATCTGGGCGTTGCGGATCAGGTAGGTGGTCACTGAGCGGTCTCCACGGAGTCGGTGCGGGGGGCGGCGTCGGCGAGCGTGGCGCCGCCGAGCAGCAGGTACAGGACGGCCATCCGGACGGAGACGCCGTTGGCGACCTGCTCGACCACGGTGCAGCGCGGCGAGTCGGCGACCTCGGCGGTGATCTCCATGCCGCGGACCATCGGGCCGGGGTGCATCACGATGGCGTGCTCGGGCAGCTGCGCCATCCGGCTGCCGTCCAGGCCGTAGCGGCGGCTGTACTCGCGCTCGGTCGGGAAGAAGGCGGCGTTCATCCGCTCGCGCTGCACCCGGAGCATCATCAGCGCGTCCGTCTTGGGGAGCACGCTCTCCAGGTCGTAGCTGACCTCGCAGGGCCAGTTCTCGATGCCGATCGGCAGCAGCGTCGGCGGGGCCACGAAGGTGACCTGGGCGCCGAGGGTGGTGAGCAGGTGGACGTTGGAGCGGGCCACCCGGCTGTGCAGGATGTCGCCGACGATGGTCACCCGCCGGCCGGCGAGGTCGCGGCCGAGGCCGGAGTTGAGGTGGCGGCGCATGGTGAAGGCGTCGAGCAGCGCCTGGGTGGGGTGCTCGTGGGTGCCGTCGCCGGCGTTGATGACGCTGCCGTGCAGCCAGTCGGACTGGGCCAGCCGGGCCGGCGCGCCGGAGGCGTGGTGCCGGATGACGACCGCGTCGGCGCCCATCGCCTGGAGGGTCAGCGCGGTGTCCTTGAGGCTCTCGCCCTTGGAGACCGAGGAGCCCTTGGCGGAGAAGTTGATGACGTCGGCGGAGAGCCGCTTCTCGGCGACCTCGAAGGAGGTCTTGGTGCGGGTGGAGTCTTCGAAGAAGAGGTTGACGACCGTTCGGCCACGGAGCGTAGGCAGCTTCTTGACGGCCCGTCCGGAGAGCTGGGCCAGCTCCTCGGCGGTGTCCAGGATCAGCAGCGCGTCGTCGCGGGTGAGGTCGGCGGCGGAGACGAGGTGGCGCTTCACGCGGGTTACTCCGGGAGGTGCGGTTCGGACGGCCGGGCGGCCAGGGCCTGCGAGCTGCGCTCACTGCGCGGGGGGCGCGACGCGTCCGCGTGGTCGCGGTCGCCGACCAGCACGGCGTCCACGCCGTCGCTGTCCGCGAGGCGGACCTGCACGGCCTCGCGCAGCGAGGTGGGGAGGTTCTTGCCCACGTAGTCGGCGCGGATCGGCAGCTCGCGGTGGCCGCGGTCGACCAGGACGGCGAGCTGGACGGCGCGCGGGCGGCCGATGTCGCTGAGCGCGTCGAGCGCGGCGCGGATGGTGCGGCCCGAGAAGAGCACGTCGTCGACCAGGACGACGAGCCTGCCGTCGATGCCGCCGGCCGGGATCTCGGTGTGCTCCAGGGCCCGGGCGGGCTTCAGCCGCAGGTCGTCCCGGTACATGGTGATGTCCAGCGTCCCGAACGGGATCTCCCGGCCGGTGATCTGGGTCAGCCGGTCGCGCAGCCGGCGGGCGAGGTGCACGCCCCTGGTGTGGATGCCGAGCAGCACGACGTCCTCCGCGCCCTTGGCGCGCTCGACGATCTCGTGCGCTATCCGGGTGATCACCCGGGCGATGTCCGTGCCGTCCAGCACCTGGTGCGGCGGGCGCGGCGTCGGTTCGTGATGTGTGGTCATGCCGAAGCGGACCTCCTTCCCCGCCTCACTGGACGGGCCTTAAAGGATGTCTGGAAAGCCCCCGCCGACGCGGCGCGGGCTCCCGCCATCGTACCAGCGCGCCCGAGGGCAAACCGGCGTCCATCATTCCGCTTCACCGGGTTAACGTCCGCGACGCACCGCGGACGCGGGCCATTCGCACGACTGCCCCATTCGGCTTGACGCAGCTACCTCACTCTACGTAACCTCACAGTGAGTTACGAGACTGGCGTCGAACCCACCGGTAACGACGTCGACAATCGCCCGTGACCCACCACTGAACGCGAAGCAATCTCGTCCGGGGAGATCAATGTCCAGCGACTACGCGAAGCAACTCGGAGGAAAACTCCGAGCGATCCGCACTCAGCAGGGGCTCTCCCTGCACGGTGTCGAGGAGAAGTCCCAGGGGCGCTGGAAGGCAGTCGTCGTCGGCTCGTACGAGCGCGGTGACCGTGCGGTCACCGTGCAGCGGCTGGCCGAGCTGGCGGAGTTCTACGGCGTTCCGGTCCAGGAGCTGCTGCCCGGCGGTACGCCCGGTGGTGCGGCCGAGCCGCCGCCGCGCCTCGTGCTGGACCTGGAGAGACTGACCCAGGTCCCGTCCGAGAAGGCCGGTCCGCTGCAGCGCTACGCGGCGACCATCCAGAGCCAGCGCGGTGACTACAACGGCAAGGTGCTCTCGATCCGCCAGGACGACCTGCGCACGCTGGCCGTGATCTACGACCAGTCGCCGTCGATCCTGACCGAGCAGCTGATCTCCTGGGGCGTGCTGAACCCCGACGCGCGCCGTGCGGTGCGCGAGGAGGAGGCGAGCTGAGGCTCGCCCCCACCGGCTCCCACCGCCTCCCACCAGCAGGAACGGGCAGGGCCAAGCAGAAACGTCACGGCGCGGTGCCCCGGAACGGGGGCCGCGCCGTCGCGCGTCCCGCCCCGGACCGAAGCCGGCCCGGGCCGCTCCGGCGGCCTCAGCGGACCGTGCCCAGGCTGTAGCCGGGCTCGGCCGCCACGCCCTCCAGCCGCACCGCGGCCGCGGTCGGCGCCCAGCCCTGGCCAGAGCTGGCCCAGGCCCAGGCCGCCCCGCGGAAGGCCCGCTCGGCGGTTCCGTCACCGGTGGGGCCGGCAGCCCCGTCACCGGCTCCGCAGGCCGCCGCCGAGCCCTGCGTGCCGTGCAGCACCGCCAGCCCCGGCAGCTCCCGGGCCAGCCCCGCGCAGAGCACCGCGCAGACCAGCTCCAGGTCCTCGTCGTTGATCCGCACCACGCCGTCCTCCCACTGGAGCACCCGGGCCGCGGCCGTCAGCCGGCCACCGGGGGCCTCCACCGCGAGGCGCAGCTCGTAGACCCCGCCGCCCGCGCCGACCAGCATCCGCCGGAACACCTCGGCGCCGCGCTGGTAGGCCTCCCGGACGGCCCGGCCGTGCTCCTCGTAGAGCCCGCCGTCCAGCAGCAGGTCCGCGTGGCGCAGCGTCAGCCCGTTCTCGCGGGCCCGGACCAGCCGGGGCAGGAAGTCCCCGGCGAGGTCCTCGCCCTGGTAGGCGAGGAGCTGGGTCTGCAGCGGCGGATTGACCAGGTAGCGGTCGCGGGCGCCCGGCTCGGCCGGGTCGAGGCCGTGCAGGAGGCAGAACTCCTCGAAGTCCTGCGGGTGGAACATCCGGGCCCGGACGGTGTCGAAGCCGCGCCGGGCCTCGGCGAGCAGGTCGGCGGTGTCCCGCAGGTAGGTCTCGTAGTCCGGGGCGTCGCAGAGGCGCCAGGCGGCGGCGCGCTCGAAGTCGGCGGCACTGGTCAGCACCCCGATGACGAAGGCCTGCCCCGCGCCGTCCGCCCGGCGCCGCTCGTGCCGCAGCCGCGCGCGGGGGCGGGGGCCGGCGGCGGAGCAGTCGGGGGTGCGGCGGGCGCGGCCGTTGCGGCTCATCGGAGGCTCCTGGGGCGGTGGCGGTCGGCGGCGGCAGGGGTGCCGCCGACCGTTGTCCTCCCCAGCCCCGGGTGTCGCACACGTACGGCGTGTCACAGGAATGTAACCGACCGTGAGGCGAGGCACGTCACCCGGTCGGCGCAACCCGCAGGACCGCGCCGCACCCGGCGGGCAGCCGGGCGCGGCGGGCAGCGGGACGGCGGCGGTCAGGCCTGCCGCGGCACCCGGGCGAGCTGACGCGACTGGGCGACCAGCCGGCCGGACTCGTCCCAGACCTCGGCGTCCTCCTCGAAGTAGCCGCCGGCCACGTTGCGGGTGGCGTGGGTGACGCGCAGCCAGCCGGGCACCGGCTTCGCCCGCAGGTGGACGGTCAGCTCGATGGTGGGGGCCCAGCCGGGCATCCCGAGGTCGAAGGTGACCGGCGGCAGCGCGTCGGCGACCAGCAGGAGCAGCAGCGGGTCGGGCTCCCGGCCGTCGGCGAGCCGGAACCAGCCCTGGATCCGGCCGTTGCCGGAGGGCTGCCCGAGCGCCCAGCCGATGGTCGCCGGGTCGAGCCGCAGGTCGAACCGCTCCAGGAGGGCGGCCTGCTCGATCAGCTGCTTGGGGGCGTGCTCCACGCCGACGCACTGGTCCGGCGGCGGCAGCTGCGGCGGCTGGGCGGTGGTCCGCACGTCGCCGCCGGCGTCGGCGAGGTCGCCGTGGGTGGCCACCACGCGCAGCCGCTCCACGCCGTCCTGGCTGAGCGAGGCGGTGCCGGTGGAGAGCGAGCGGCCGGTGCGGAGCACCTCGGTACGGACGGTGGCCGGGCCGGGGTGGGAGGCGGAGAGGTAGTAACCGCTGATCGAGACCGGGTCGGCGTGGTCGCCGTGCTCCAGCGAGAGGGCGTGGCCCGCCATCGCGAGCAGCAGCCCGCCGTTGACGCCGCCGCCGATCTGCCAGCCGGCGCCCAGTTCGCCGTCGTAGCGGCCCGGCTCGGCCGGGTGCCTGGTGAGGGCGATGCCCTGGTCGAACTCGCTGCGGATCGCCGTGGTCATGGGGGGTGGCCTGCCCTTCGCTGCGGGGTCACCGGTGCGCGTGGGTCACCGGAGCACCAGGTTACTGGCGAGTAGGGTCCCAACATACGCCACCCGGCCCGAACGCACGACGGCCGCCGGACCCTGTCGGGTCCGGCGGCCGTGCGTCGGAGTGCCGCCTACCGGCGGATGCTCGGCTTGAGCTCCAGGAAGCGGGCGAGCAGGCCGTTGACGAAGGCCGGGGAGTCGTCCGTGGAGAACTCCTTGGCGATCTCGACGGCCTCGTCCAGGACGACCGCGTCCGGGACGCCGTCCTCCCAGATCAGCTCGTACGCACCGAGCCGCAGGACGTTGCGGTCCACGATCGGCATCCGGTCGAGCGTCCAGCCCACCGCGTACTCGGAGATGAGGTCGTCGATCCGGCGGGCGTGCTGGACGTACCCCTCGATCAGCTCCATGGTGTACTCACCGACCTGCGGGGTGCCCTCGTCCGGCTTGGGCTCCCGCGCACGGGCCACCCAGTCGGCGAGGACCCGCTGCGGGTCGACCCCGCGGTGGTCGGCCTCGAAGAGGATCTGGAAGGCTCGCGTACGGGCCTTGCTGCGTGCGGCCGACACGGACTTACTTCACCCGGCCGAGGTAGCTGCCGTCGCGGGTGTCGACCTTGATCTTCTCACCGGTGACGATGAACAGCGGCACGGCGATCTCGGCGCCGGTCTCCAGGGTGGCCGGCTTGGAGCCACCGGTGGAGCGGTCGCCCTGGACGCCCGGCTCGGTGTGGGAGATGGTCAGCTCGACCGAGGCAGGGAGCTCGATGTACAGGGGAGCACCCTCGTACATGGCGACCAGGGCCTCGAAGCCCTCCAGCAGGTACTTCGCGGCGTCGCCGACGACGGCGGGCTCGATCGTGGTCTGGTCGTAGGTGTCCGTGTCCATGAACACGAAGTTCTCGCCGTCCTTGTACGAGAACTGCATGCCACGCTTGTCGACGTTGGCGGTCTCGACCTTGGTGCCGGCGTTGAAGGTCTTGTCGACGACCTTGCCCGTCAGGACCTCCTTGAGCTTGGTGCGCACGAAGGCCGGGCCCTTACCGGGCTTGACGTGCTGGAACTCGACGACGGACCAGAGCTTGCCGCCCTCCAGCTTGAGAACCATGCCGTTCTTGAGATCGTTCGTGGAAGCCACGGGCGCACTTACTCCTGGATATAGCTGTCAAGGAACCAAGGGGTGCGTCCTGCCGCCCCCGGCCGCCTCGGGCGGTCGCGGGTCACAGGGCGAGGAGCTCCTTGGTGGTGATGGTGAGCAGCTCGGGCCCGCCCTCTTCGAGGGGGCGCACCACGAGCGTGTCCTCGATCCGGACACCGCCCCGGCCCGGGAGGTGAACCCCTGGACCGACGGTGACCGGCACGCGGCTGTCCAGTTTACCCATGTCCGACGGCCCGAGGCGCGGGGCCTCCCGGATCTCCAGCCCGATGCCGTGACCGACGGGGTGCGGCGAGCTCTCGGTGTGCCCGGCCGCGTGGAGGATCTCCCGGGCGGCCTGGTCGGGCACGTACTGTTCGACGCCCGGACCAAGCGCCTCCCGCCCGGCCCGCTGGGCCCGGAACACCAGGCGGTGCAGTTCGACCTGCCAGGGCGCGGGGGCGGCGCCGATCACGAAGGTCCGGGCGGTCGAGACGCCGTACCCGCGGTACTGGGCACCCAGGACGACGGTGAGGAAGTCACCCTCCTCCACCCGTCGGTCGGTGGGCTGGTGGGACTGCTGGCCGGAGTGGCTGCCGGTGCCGACCGAGACCGGGAAGGCCGCCCGGTCCGCACCGTGGTCGATCATCCGGCGTTCCAGCTCCATCGCCAGGTGCCGCTCGGTCCGGCCGACCAGGATCGACTCCAGCAGTTCGCCGAGCGCCTGGTCGGCGATCTCGGCGGCGATCCGCAGGTCCGCGATCTCGTGCTCGTCCTTGATCACCCGCAGCTGTTCGACCGCCCGGCCGAGGTCGGCCAGCCGGACGCCCTCCGCCAGACCAGCCACGGCGCGGTGCCGGGCGACGGTCAGGTCGTGCTCCTCCACCGCCAGGTCGGCCACCCCCAGCCGGGCCGCGGCCGCGGCGGCCGCCAGCGCGGTGTCGGCGCCCGCCGCCACCGGCACCCGGGTGACGTCCTCGACGATCAGGTGCTCACCGGTGTCGTCCGGAGGCAGGTCGTCCGGCAGCGCCAGCAGCGCCCGCTCCCGGGTGAGCAGCAGCGTCGCGCCGCACGGCGGGCAACCGGTCAGGTACCGCACGTTCGCCGCCCGGGTGATCAGCGCCGCATCGGCCCCGGCCGCACTGCCGTGCTCCCTCAGACGCTCCCGCCGGACCGCGTACGCATCAGACATGCGTCGAGCCTACGGAGCCCCACCCCGATCCGCCCGCCGAGCGGATCCGACCGGACCAGGACGGCCCTGGTCGGACACCCGGCCGGTCCGCCGGTGCGGCGCCGGGCCCCGGCGCCGCAC